>CACZSB010000193.1 GCA_902783765.1 uncultured Lachnospiraceae bacterium | reverse complement strand
GCGGAGTATCTCACCTATGTGGCCGCCACCGGCGACGCGCCGGAGAGCTTTGAGATGCGGTATGAAGGCGAGAACATCTGGCTCACCCAGCGGATGATGGCCGAGCTGTACGGCGTGGATGTGCGGACGATAAACTATCACCTAAAAAAAGTATTTGAGGACAATGAGCTTGCAGAGGATTCAGTTATCCGAAAATTTCGGATAACTGCCGCTGATGGTAAGTCCTATAATACTAACCACTATAATCTGCAAGCAATTATTGCCGTCGGTTTCAAGGTGGGAAATGACCGCGCCATACAATTCCGCAAATGGGCGGGGCAAATCGTCAAGGGCTACACCATTCAGGGCTGGGTCATGGATAAGGAACGCCATCCTCAGTCCCCTACCGGACCCTCCTCCCACTCTTCTGGCAGTTCGCTTCCCCAGGACTCAATACGAATGACCTCAAAGGGCTCGGAAAACTCGGAGTTACCGGCTTTATGTTTGGAATAATCCTTGGCCGAAAGAAGAGGATAGCCTTCAAAGGGACGGATTTGATGGGTATAAATGACCTGCTGCTCAAGGCTTTGCACCTTCAGCGTCACATAACCCCGGACATTCTGACAGGAGATGGGGGGAGAAAAGCTGACAAACCAGGCATCTCCCTGCCCCAGAAAAATATCCGGATCTCCGTGGTAATAGATATTTCTTCCTTCCCAGGAGTATTGCTCCTTCGTAATGGCCTGAATGGGAGCCCGGCGCAGCTGTCCGTTTTTCTCCTGCAAAAGCCAGCCTTGGGGTTCATCCAAAAAGGTTTGAGAAAAGGAGGCGCCGGCCGCCGGCCGCAGCTGCAGACAATCCGATCCCCAATAATATTTTTGATCCGGCAATGAAAAATGATAAAACAACTGCCAGACGCTGGGGGATTCGGATAAAAGCACGGCGACGCGCTGGCAGCAGAGGCCGTCCGTCCGGGAAGAATAATAAGCAAATTCCTGGGACAGCACGGAAATAGCATGGGTGCAGCGTAAAAGATCCTCCTCCCTTAAATCATTTAAGGCCTCTTCCGGATAACCCAGTCCCTTTAGTTTTTCCGCCACTTCTGCTGCCTGCCCCTGAAGGGCCACCTCATTTTTACTCCATCTCATGGAATAATGCCCCCAAAGAAGATTGCAGCATACGCTGCCCAGAACCACTGTGGTCAAAAAGAGGCCGGTGACAACAGCAGGCCGGAGCTTTGCGGGGGCGGGGGAGAACAAATAGCCGGCCGCATCCATGGCGCTTGTTAGCTTGCTTATTTTCAGCAGGCAGAGAGGGACAATTAAGAAGTGGAGCAGACTGAAAAAACCGCCGGATTCCAGCAGAGCCAGTACATAAACCACCGCATACCATATGATCAGCCCGTTAATGGGGCCCAGCTTGGGCTGGGGCCATATCTTTTCCTGGGCCAGGCGAATGCCCTCCCGCAGGGCAAAAAACTGGCCGAAGAAGAGGGCCATTCCCAACAGGTGCAGGCAAAGCGTATCGGGACTGTCAAGAATACTTAGCCCCTTTGCATAAGCAGAGTGAAAGATGCTTTCTCCCGAAAAGATGGTCACCCCTGCAAAAAGTTCGAGGACAAAGAGCACTGTGCGGGCCAGGATCAGAATCCACCCCAGGCGGAAACCGCGATTCTCCTTCCGCAAAGCGTACCAGCCGAAAAGGCCAAAGAAAAAGGAGACAATAGGCAGAATCAGCTGGAATAATCCAAATTCCAGGCTGACAATTCCCAGGGCGAAGCTTACCAAAATCAAATCCATGGGGCCGCGGAAGGGAGTGACTTTTCGAATAATTTTCGGATTGGCCACCTCTGGCAGGGAGTCCTCCAAAAGGGCCTCAAAGCTTTCGTCTTCTAAGATGGGTTTGTCAAATTCTTTCATAATTCTCCTTCCAAGAGCTTTTTCAGCTTATTGCGGATCCGGTAAAGGCGCCCCTCCACCGCCCGTTCTGTGGTGATCAGTTCCCCCGCTATCTGAGCGGTGGATTGTCGGTAATAATATTTTCTGTAAAACAGCAGTCGGTCTGATTCACTCAGCTTGTCAAGGGCTTTTAGAAGCATGGCCTGGCGCTCCTGCCGCAGCAGCTGCCTTTCCGGCGAAGGGGCCGGATCTTCCGCCTCCTCCACAAGCTCTCCGGCGGCATGCCGGGCGGCGGCCCGGGCCTTGTTGAGGGCCAGATTTCGGGCTATGGCGGTGAGCCATCCTGTCCAGCTGCCCTTTTCCCCGTTAAAGCGTTCTATCTCCCGCCAGACTTTGAGGGCGGCGTCCTGGAGGCATTCCTCCAGATCCCGCTGATCCGGCAGGAAGGGAGCCATAACATAGCGCATCAGAGGGCCGTAATGCATCATGAATTCTTCCAGCCCCTGATCCTCCCGCTTTTTCAGTTTTTCGATAATGATTTCTTCCTTCACTGCAAAGCTCCTTCGCTTTCCCTGGTCTATGATACACCAAAAAACGAAAAAACCCACGGTTTAAAATTCCCCGGCCCTAATGCTTTCCGCTCCCCTTTTCATGCCCGGGGATTTGTGCTATAGTCTGTGTCGGAAAAGATCGTGTTTTCACTTTGTTTATTTCACTGCTTTTCGTGAAGGAAAGGACATATTCATGAACCCTTACGCAGAGAGCATGGGCATTAAGCTGGATTATGAACTGCCGGCGTATCCCGTCATGGATCCGAAGTACCGCCGGGCCCCCAAGAGGGAGGCGAAGCTTTCGGAAAGCGATAAGCTGCTGGCCATCAAAAACGCCCTGCGCTACATCCATCCGGATCATCACAAGCAAATGGCGGAGGAATTCGCCCAGGAGCTGGAGGAGCGGGGCCGCATTTACGGCTATCGCTTCCGGCCGGAGGGGGCCTTAAAAGGCAAACCCATCGACGAATATAAGGGAAAATGCATAGAGGGCAAGGCGATTCAGGTGATGATAGACAACAACCTGGATTTCGATGTAGCCCTCTATCCTTATGAGCTTACCACCTACGGGGAAACGGGCCAGGTTTGCCAGAACTGGATGCAGTACCGGCTCATTAAAAAGTATCTGGAGGAGCTGACGGAGGAGCAGACATTGGTGGTCATGAGCGGTCATCCCCTGGGGCTGTTCCGTTCCCATAAGCTGGCCCCCCGGGTGATCATTACCAACGGGCTTATGATCGGCACCTTTGACGACCTGACCCACTTTAACCGGGCGGCGGCTCTGGGGGTGGCCAACTACGGGCAGATGACCGCCGGGGGCTGGATGTATATCGGGCCTCAGGGCATTGTCCACGGCACCTTCAATACCCTGCTGAACGCGGGCCGCTTAAAGCTGGGGATCCCCCAGGACGGCAACCTGGCGGGGAAACTCTTTATATCCGCCGGTTTGGGGGGCATGAGCGGGGCCCAGGGCAAGGCGGCGGAGATCGCCGGTGCCGCTTCCATTATTGC
>CACZSB010000192.1 GCA_902783765.1 uncultured Lachnospiraceae bacterium | reverse complement strand
TTGCCGGCGGCGGCAGCGGAGATAATGTGCCGGCATATCAGCTTAAGCCTGAAGATTATCGGGAAGGCAGCGTGGATATTTTAACCATGCTGGTGGCCGGCGGTCTGGTTCAAAGCCGTTCCGAGGCCCGGCAGTCCGTGCAGCAGGGCGGCGTAAGCCTGGAAGGGGAAAAGATTTCCGATGTTAAGTATCAGCTTGCCAAGGAAGCCATTCCCGAGGGCGGCTTGCTGCTCCGGAAGGGCAAGAAGAGCTTTTTGCGTATCCTGCCCTGAAGCCATTCTGAAACCGAAAAATACCCACAAAATACCCCAAGGGGCGGCCTTGACAGGTCGCTCCTTTGTTTGTAAAATAGAAATGATGTGATTTGGATAAATCCCATTACCATATGTACATTGAAAATTAAATAGAAAGGAGGTGCTCCTGTGACAAATGGAATGTATTATGTCACCGCAGCCATGGAGACCACAGATCTTTTGATTGTTCTGGTGGTGTTGCTGGCGGTGGCCGTTCTGTCGTGGTTTGTTTCGGCGGCGATTCAGCGCAAGACCTATGAAAAAACGGTGGGTTCCGCGGAAGTCAAATCACGGGAAATCATAGATGAAGCATTGAAAACAGCGGCAGAGAAGAAAAGAGAGGCTCTCCTGGAGGCGAAGGAAGAAAACATCGCCGCTAAGAACGAGCTGGAACGGGAAGCCAAGGAAAGACGCAATGAGCTGCGCCGCTCGGAACAGCGGGTCCAGAGCAAGGAAGAGGCCCTGGATAAAAAGCTGGAGACCCTGGAACGCCGGGAACAGAGTGTGCAGTCCCGGGATGATCGCCTGAAAAGAAGAGAACAGGAGATGGAAGAGCTTATCCGGGAACAGCAGCACAGATTGGAGCAGGTCTCCGGCCTGACCACCGAGCAGGCCAAGGATTACCTGATTCAGTCCGTTACGGAGGATGCCCAGCATGACATTGCCGTCCGCTTAAAGGAACTGGATGTGCGGGCCCGGGAAGAAGCCGGGAAAAAGGCCAAGGAATATATTGCCACGGCCATCCAGAAATGTGCGGCGGATCATGTGGCGGAAATGACCATTTCCGTGGTGGCCCTGCCCAATGACGAGATGAAGGGCCGTATCATCGGCCGTGAGGGACGGAATATCCGGGCCCTGGAGCAGGCCACCGGTGTGGAGCTGGTCATCGATGATACCCCCGAAGCGGTGGTTATCAGCGGTTTCGATCCCATGCGCCGGGAGATTGCCCGCATTGCCCTGGAAAAGCTGATCCTGGACGGCCGGATTCATCCGGCTCGTATTGAGGAAGTGGTGAAAAAGGCCCAGAAGGAAGTGGAAGAGGTCATGAAGGAAAAGGGCGAATCCGCCGTTCTGGAAGTGGGCGTCCACGGCATCCATCCGGAGCTGGTTCGTCTCCTGGGCAAAATGCATTTCCGTACCAGCTACGGTCAGAATGCCCTGAAGCATTCTGTGGAAGTGGCTCACCTGTGCGGATTGCTGGCAGCGGAGCTGGGGACAGACGTGCGGCTGGCTAAAAGGGCCGGTTTGCTCCATGACATCGGAAAGAGTCTGGACCACGATATGGAGGGCTCTCACGTACAGATCGGTGCGGATCTGTGCCGCAAGCACAAGGAGAACGCAGTGGTCATCAATGCGGTGGAATCCCATCATGGCGATGTGGAACCCATGGGTATGATTGCCCTGCTGGTACAGGCGGCGGACGCCATTTCGGCGGC
The DNA here is from genome assembly GCA_902783765.1 of uncultured Lachnospiraceae bacterium. GTDB lineage: Bacteria > Bacillota > Clostridia > Lachnospirales > Lachnospiraceae > UBA6987. The sequence continues at coordinate 8,757 of CACZSB010000192.1, read as the reverse complement.
CCGGCCCGGCGCCCGGCGGGACACTCTGGACACCTATACCAACCGGCTTACCCAGCTGGAGGAGATTACCAACAGCTTCCGGGGGGTGGAGAAATCCTTTGCCATTCAGGCCGGCCGGGAGGTGCGGGTCATGGTTATGCCCGACCAGATCAGCGACGATGCCATGACTGTTTTGGCTCACGACATTGCCAAACGGATCGAGGACGAGATGGAATATCCCGGCCAGATCAAGGTCAATGTGATTCGGGAGTCCCGAATTGTGGACTACGCCAAATAAGGCCGCAGACAGGGGACGGTTCTCTGTCTTCATACAGAAGACAGAGAACCGTCCCCTGTCTGTTTTGGTTTTCCGAAGGTTTTCGTGTTATGCTGAAGGAAAGGAAGGACAGGATTGTTTATGAAAAGACTTATTTCGTGGAATGTGAACGGTCTTCGGGCCGTGTTGGGTAAGAATTTCTACGAGGCGGTGGAGGCTCTTCAGGGGGATGTTATCTGTCTTCAGGAGACCAAGCTTCAGGCAGGGCAGGCAGAGCTGAATCTGCCCGCGTATCATGCCTATTGGAATTATGCGGAGAAGAAGGGGTATTCCGGGACCCTGGTGCTGACCAGAGAGGAGCCCTTGTCCGTGACTTATGGCCTGGGGATCGAGGCCCATGATCATGAGGGGCGGATCATCACCTGTGAGTTTCCGGATTATTTCCTGGTCTGCTGCTATACACCCAATTCCCAGGATGGCCTGAAGCGTCTGGCCTATCGCATGGACTTTGAGGATGCCCTGCGGGCTTATTTATGCGGCCTGGCAGAAAAGAAGGGGGTCATTCTCTGCGGCGACTTGAACGTGGCCCATCAGGAGATTGATTTGAAGAATCCCTCCACCAATCATATGAGTGCCGGTTTTACGGATCAGGAGCGGGAGAAGATGAGCCTTTTGCTGCAAGCGGGTTTTATTGATACTTTCCGGTATTTTTACCCGGATTTAAAAGAGGCCTACAGCTGGTGGTCTTATCGTATGCGGGCCCGGGAGCGGAATGCGGGGTGGCGCATTGATTATTTTATTGTGTCAGATTCCTTAAAGGATCGTATGGTTTCTGCCGCCATTCATCCGGAAATTTACGGCTCCGACCATTGCCCGGTGGAGCTGGTGATTCAATAAACTTCTTTCGCGAACGCCTCGCGGGCGTGACGAAAACTTTTTCGCCCCGTGTTAAGGGTCTCAAAAAGTATTGTCAGCCCGCTCGGCTGTGTTCATGGCCATGTCCATAATTTTTTGCTTCACATTGGGGGAAAATCGTAGTAAAATTACTTGAAATATATTTTTGAGGTTTACCCATGCATTGGTCCGATGAGATAGCAAAGAGAATCATTGAAAGAAGGCCGGATAAGGCCGAGTACGTCTGCGCCGCAGGAATCAGCCCTTCCGGCTCCGTTCATATAGGCAATTTCCGGGATGTGGCTACCAGCTTTTTTGTGGTGAAGGCCCTGGAGAGGGCGGGAGAGAAGGCACGGCTCCTTTTTTCCTGGGATGAGTTCGACCGGCTCCGGAAGGTGCCTAAAAATGTGGCAGACTGCCGGGACGATTTTGAGCAATATATAGGCTATCCCTATGTGGATGTGCCGGACCCCTTCGGGTCCCCGGATTCCTACGCCGCCCGCTTCGAAGGGGAATTTGAAAAAGCCATGGAGGCCTTTGGCATCCCCATGGACTACCGTCATCAGGCGGAAATGTACCGCTCAGGGGCTTATAGGAAGCAGATTTTATTGTCCTTAAAGAAGCGGGGCGAGATTTTTGATATTCTGGATTCCTTCCGTACCCAGGAGGCCCAGGAGGGAGAGCGGGAGGCTTATTATCCCGTAAGTATTTATTGCCCCCATTGCCACCGGGATACCACCAAAATTCATTCTTTAAGTGAGGATGATACCGTGGCCCACTACAGCTGTGCCTGCGGTCATGAGGGGGATTTTGATTTCAAGACCGACACCAACTGCAAGCTGGCCTGGAAGGTGGACTGGCCCATGCGCTGGGCTTTTGAAGGGGTGGATTTTGAGCCCGGTGGAAAGGATCATGCCAGCCCCGGGGGCAGCTACGACAACGGCAAGGTGGTGGCGGAAAAGATTTTCGGCTATGAAGCGCCCCTGTTCCAGGGTTATGAGTTTATCGGCATTAAGGGGGTGGCCGGGAAGATGTCCGGTTCCTCGGGCCTGAATCTTACCCCGGATACCATTTTAAAACTCTACGAGCCGGAGGTGGTTTTGTGGCTTTATGCCAAGAGCGAGCCCACCAAGGCCTTTGATTTCTGCTTTGATGAGGGCATCCTGCGGCAGTATTTTGAATTTGATAAGCAATATACGGATTTCTGTGAAGGCAGGGCCGATGAGTTCGGCTGCGCCGTGATGGACAATTGCCTGACCCACGGAAAGAGCCTCAGCACGGTGCCCATGGGCCTTTTGGTGCAGCTGGGCTCCATTGTGAATTTCAATGTCCCCATGCTGGAAACGGTTTTTGGGAAGATTAATATGAGCTACACCCATAAGGATTTTGCCCCCCGGCTGGAGCGGGCCCGCTTCTGGCTGGAGGAATGCGCTCCGGACCAGGCCAATCACCTGCGGCCCTTCCGGGATTTTGCCCTTTACGGGGAAATGAGCCAGGAGGAAAAGCAGGAAATCCGTCTTTTGGAGGAATATCTCAAATCCGGGGATTACACGCTGGATGATCTGAACGCCCGGCTTTATGCCATTCCCAAGGAGGTCTTCGGGGAGGCGGCAGAGGGCATCAAGCAGCTTCAGGGCCGCTTTTTCCAGCTGGTCTACCGCCTGCTTTTGGGCAAGGAGAAGGGCCCCCGGTTGTATTTGTTCCTTTATGCCATGAACCGGGAGGATATTTTACCCCTGCTGGATTTTGAGACTCCCGCCACGGAGCAGGAGCTTCATCCGGAATTGTTTGAAAAGAAGGATGAACCGGCCAAAAAGGAACGGGTCTACGGACCGGCGGATCCTGTGGCTCCCTTTAAGGAATTGGTGGATAAGGATTCCTTTGACAAAATGGATATCCGGGTGGCCAAAATTCTTAAATGCAGCGAGATTCGCAAGGCCCGGAACAATTTGAAATTAACGGTTTTCGACGGCCTGAAGGAGCGCACCATTGTATCCAGCATTAAAGATGAATACGATCCCGCAGAGCTTGTGGGCCGAAAGATTTTGATTTTGGCTAATCTGACCCCTGCCCGGCTGACGGGAGTGGAAAGCGAAGGGATGCTGCTGGCGGCCACCAATAGCGCCTGCGGCTGCCAGGTGATTTTTGTGGATGATAAGGTCCCCGAAGGGACCTGCGTGGTATAAAGATTACAGCGTTGAAAAAGGAGTAAAAAAGATGGCAAACACACCGGACGGCCGCAAAAAGAACGTTAAAGGCCAGGGCGGAGACATTCACAAAAAGGGAGAAGGACTGGGCACCGGCCCGGTGGGTCACAGCGGCGGTTATTCCGGCCGTCCCCAGGGCAGAGATGATGACAGTGAAAGAGCCGGCATGCTGGATGGCTTATTAAATGCCGTCAATACCAACACATCTTCCTCTTCTTACCAAAGCAACGCCTCTTCCGGGGGTTTAGGCAGTCTGTTTAAGGGCAAGGGTGTTCTGATCATTCTTGCCCTCCTGCTTCTTTTTGGCGGAGGTGGCTCCCTAAGCGGTCTATTTGGCGGCCTGCTGGGGGGCGGTGGCAGCAGCAGCAATGCCACCAGCTTCAGCAGCCTGGCCCTGTCCTCCTTGTTTGGAAGCTCCTCAGGCAGCCAGAGCAGCAGTAACGCCGCTCTAAGCTCCCTCTTTTCCGGATCCGGCACCTCCACAGGCTGGACCGGGTCCCAGAATACGGCAAAGCTCAACACGGAGGTGGCTCCGGGCGCCCGGGCCAAGCGCACCCAAATCAAAGGAAATGGTAAGGATACCGTTACCATCATGGTTTACATGTGCGGTACGGACCTGGAATCCCAGTATAAAATGGGCACCTCAGATCTGAAGGAAATGCTGAGCGCCAGCGTCTCCGACAAAATCAATCTGATTGTCTATACCGGTGGCTGTAAGCGCTGGCAAGTGAACGGCATCAGCAATACGGTCAACCAAATCTGGCAGGTGAAGGACGGCAAGCTCCACCAGCTGGAAGCGGATATGGGCAATAAGAATATGACCAAGGCCGGCAGCTTAAGCGAGTTTATCACCTATTGCAAAAACAAATTCCCCGCCAACCGGAATATGCTGATTTTCTGGGATCACGGCGGAGGATCCTTAAGCGGCTACGGCTACGACGAAAAGTATCCCAACAGCGGCTCCATGTCCTTAAGCGGCATCAAACAGGCCCTGAAAGCCGGCGGTGTGAAATTTGATTTCATCGGCTTTGACGCCTGCCTGATGGCCACGGCGGAAACGGCGGTGGTTTGTGCGGAATTTGCAGATTATCTCATCGGCTCCGAGGAAACAGAGCCCGGTATCGGCTGGTATTATACCAATTGGCTGACCAAGCTTTCTGCCAATACCTCCTTAAGCACCCTGGAAATCGGCAAGAATATTGTGGATGATTTCGTGGATACCTGCGCCAAGAGCTGTGCCGGTCAGAAAGCCACTCTTTCCGTGGTAGATCTGGCAGAGCTGGAAGTGACCCTTTCCGAAGACCTGAAGGCCTTCTCTACTGCCACCAGTCAGCAGATTAAGGAGAATTACAAGACGGTTTCCAATGCCCGCAGCGGGGCCCGGGAGTTTGCCTCCTCCACCAAGATTGATCAGGTGGACCTGGTGGATTTGGCCAACAAGCTGGGTACAAAGGAAGCCAAGGCCCTGGCGGATACCATTCTCAGCGCGGTGAAATACAACCGCACCTCCAGGAATATGACCAATGCCTACGGCCTTTCTATTTACTTCCCCTATCAGCGGGTGGGCAAGGTGGACAGTGCCGTAAAGGCCTTTGAAGCCATTGGTATGGATTCGGATTATATGCGCTGCATCCAGTCCTTTGCCAGCCTGGAAACCGGTGGTCAGGCCATTTCCGGCGGTGCCAGCTCCCCCTTAGGCTCCCTGATCAGCGGCTATTCCTCCGGTGGCACCACCGCCACCAGCTCGGATATGATTTCCTCGATTCTGGGCGGCCTGCTCAGCGGCAATACCAATAATGTTTCCGGCCTCAGCGGCAATACAGACTTTTTAAGCAGCATCCTGGGCGGCGGACGCAGCTTGGAGGAGACTGCCACTTATCTGGAAAAGAATCGTTTTGATTCCTCTAAGCTGGACTGGACCCTTTTTGAAGACGGACATTATGGCATCGCCTTAGGTGATGACCAGTGGAGTCTGGTACAGAATCTGCGGCTGAATGTGTTTCTTGACGACGGAGAAGGTTATATCGATCTGGGACTGGATGATAGCTTTACCATCAACAAGTACGGCGTACTCCTGGGAGATTATGATTACAGCTGGCTCACCCTGGGCGGCCAGTTTGTGGCCTATTATCTGACAGATGCGGTATATGAAAACGGGAAGTTTATCTCCTCCACAGGCTATGTACCGGCTCTGCTGAAAAAGGCGGACAGCGATGAAAGCCAACGGGTGGAATTGCTGATTGTGTTCGATGCGACCCATCCCGATGGCTATGTGGCCGGAGCCAAGCCTGTTTACACCGGCGGGGAAACGGAGACTGTGGCCAAGGCCGTGCTGGAACTGGAAAAGGGCGATGAAATCACGTTTATCTGTGACTATTATACCTACAAAGGGAGCTATCAGGACAGCTACCAGCTGGGCGAAACCCTGACGGTGAAAGATCAGGCGCCGGAAGTAACTTATATGTATTTAAGTGATAAGGATAAAACCAAGGCCAAGCCGGCGTATCTCTTCACGGATATTTATAAGCAGGAATACTGGAGCCCCATCCTGCCCCGGTAGAACAAGCATCAAAACAGGGCTTTGCCTAGCCGATCAGGCTGAGCGAGCCCAAGTAAAAGGAGCCGAAGCATCCCTTCACCGGGATCTCGGCTCCCTTTATTATGCTTTCATATGGATTAAAATGCTCAATCCTTCGGCGTCGTTTTGATAGAGGCTAAGCCTTAATCGCCCTCGGGGTCAATGTCCGCCGGCGGTGTGGGGGCCGGGGGCGCCTGGGTATGAACGCCGCAGAGGGCGGGACTGCTGCCGGCCCGGTAAATGTATTCGGAATCCATGGTAATCACCTCCGGCACCGGCATGCGGTAAAAAATCTTTTGGTAAGTGTGGGTGCAGTAGGGGGTGGCTTCACAATTGGTCTCGCTGCACATTTTAACGGAAATATGGGTATCACAGCTTTCCTTGGGTACGGTGGTGGTGGTGAAAAACTCGTTATAGCACTGGCATTGGGGGTCCTTATCACAAAGCCCCGGTACCGCCAGTTTTCCGCTGAGAGAGCAAATCCGGGCCGTGGTAATATTATCCGGCACCACAAAGCCCTGTACAGGCAGATCCTGATGGATCCGGGTCATGGCGCCCCGCCAGACCTCCTTGTGATAAGCGCTTTCCGTCACATTGCCCGTCAGGGGAATGCCGCCGTCGTCATAGCCGCTCCAAACCCCCAGGGTATAATAGGCGGTAAAACCGATAAACCAGTAATCCCGGGAACGGCCGGAGGCATCGGTGGAGGTGCCGGATTTACCGGAGGCGGGGATATCCAAGGCAGCATTGGTGGAAGAGGGGGTGAGATAGGTTCCCTTAAAACCAATGCCCTCCTTCATGGAATCCGCCATGGCGCTGGTGAGCAGATAAGCGGTGCTTTCTTTAATAACCCGGTGGGTATCCTGTTGTTTTTCCAGGAGCAGATTGCCGTTATGATCCGTGATCCTGGTATAAAAGACCGGTTCCACATAAACTCCCTGATTGGCAATGGAGGCATAGGCGCCGGTCAAATCCAGCAAATTGGCGCCGTCGGTCAAGGCCCCAACACTTAAAGCGGGGCCCAAATCTGTATATACCTTGCCCCCTATTTCTTTTTCCCGAACCAGGGAAGAAATGCCAAAGCTTTCCAAATACTGGAAGCCGGTCTCGATTCCCACGGTATACAGGAAGGTTCTGGCACTGACCACGTTCATGGAGAAAACCAGAGCTTGACGGGCATTGCAATTACCCATCCACAGATCCCCCGCCCACCAGTTTCGAATGGTGGTGCCGTTGTAACTAAAGGGTAAATCCTCAATGACCGTGGAAAGAGTCAGGCCCCGGACATCCAGCGCCGGTGCAAAGGTGGAAAGGGTCTTGAAGGTGGAGCCCGGGGAACGATAGGTACTGGTGGCCCGGTTTAAAGAACGGCTGGCAGTTTTTTCTCCCCGGCCCCCGGTAATGGCCAGCACATGACCGCTGCGCTGGTCAATCAGCACCGCAGAAAGCTGGGGCTGCAGGATATAATTGATTTTTTCATCGGCAATCTGATCCTCCGGCCCGAAAATCTGCGCTTTGAATTCATCCACCGCCGCCTGGATATCCCGTTTGGAGGCAAAGAGCAGATTCCCCAAATTCAGGGTGCGCTGAAGGGTATTATGGGTATAGGTAACGGTGCGTCCGTCTGCCAGGGTGGCATTGACCTGATAGGTACAGGTATATTGAACTCCGTCTTCCGGGTAATGCTCCAGATTGTTGACTTCTTCGTCCAGGATTCGTTGATATTCCGAATTCTGGGTGGTGTAAATATTCAGGCCCCCGCTGTAGAGCATGGTAAAGGCGTCGGACTCGCTGTAGCCCAGCTCCGTTTGCAGATCCTTCAGCACCGCAGAAATCACCGCATCGGTGAAATAGGTGTAGGGCACCGCATTTTCCTTTATAATCAAATTGTTTTCCTGAATCCGGGCGTAGAGGGCCTCGGTATCTGCCAGGGCCGCCGCCTTTTCTTCGGCACTGATATAACCCTGGTCCTCCATATGATTCAGCACGGAAAGCCGCCGGATTTCATTGTTCTCCGGGAAGGTAATGGGATTATATCGATAGGGATTTTGGGTGATGCCCGCCAGGGCGGCGCATTCGGAAAGGGTCAACTGGCTCACATCCTTGCGGAAATAGCGCTGGGAGGCCACCTGGACCCCCAGACAGTTTTGCCCCAGGTTAATGGAATTCAGATAGCTGCTTAAGATATCCTTTTTGGAGATTTCCCCTTCCAGCTCCATGGCCAGGTACTGTTCCTGGAATTTCCGGATAAAGCGGGCGCCCCAGCCCTTTTCCATGCCCCCTTCAAAAATATTGTTTTTGATCAGCTGCTGGGTAATGGTACTGGCCCCCCCGTTGATATGACCGGAGAGCAGCAGAGAGGCGGAGGAGCGCAGAATGCCCCGGACGTCCACCCCGTCATGGGTCCAGAAACGTTCGTCCTCAATGGCCACGAAGGCATTGATCAGATCCTTAGGGAATTCACTGTATGCCACCGGATCCCGGTTGGAACCGGACTGGATCAGCGTTTCCTTTAATTGGCCGGAGGCATCGTATATATTGGAGGCGATGCCCAGGGGCGTTACGTTCAGGGTCTCCGGTTCCGGGGAAGTATTGATAATGCCCTGAATGGTCCCCAGGGCAAAGCTGCCTGCCAGAACGGCGGCCAGCACTAAAATCAAAAAACTTATTTTCAGCACATGAAGAAGAATCCGGCTGGAGAACTTCCGGCCGTTTTCCCGGGTATTGCGCAATCGGCGGCGTATGCTTTCTTTACCGTAGTTCATAAACATCTCCTTGATGCCATATTATAGCAGATGAGGGGAAAATAATAAAGACAGGGC
>CACZSB010000191.1 GCA_902783765.1 uncultured Lachnospiraceae bacterium | reverse complement strand
GGAGTAGGTTACAGTAGAATTTTCCTTCACACGCCAGTCGTTAATCTTCAGATAATTGTTCACAAGGTCTTTGTAATTCAGCAGGGCTTTGTTGACATTGCGAACCTTTTCCCGCTGCTTGCGGTACAGGATATAAGCCTTGGCCACATCGGTGTAACCCGCCTCCGAAAGCACCTTTTCCACGCAGTCCTGAATATCTTCCACGGATATTTTTCCGTCTTTGATTTTGGGCTCGAATTCCGAGGTGACCCGGAGGGCCAGCATATCCACCACACTGGGGTGATACTGCTTTTCCAGGGCGTGGAAAGCCTTGGTGATGGCGGCACTGATCTTCTGGACGTTGAATTCCGCAATTTCACCGTCCCGTTTCACTACCTGATACATATTTCTGCGCTCCTTTGGAAGAATATTGAAGGCTTCCGCTGACCATTTTTACTCCCTTTCGGGGGCGGCCTGACACCGTTTTATTGAATGGATGGGAAGCGATTGCCCCGCCGAGGCGAGGCAATGTAACTATAACACGCCCGGGGAAGAAGTGTCAATATCTTGTTGAAAGATTTTTTATAAATACTATATATTGTGTTTTGGGCGGGGTGAGTGTGGGGGCTAAAAAAGCTTTATATACCCCGTAAATTCACCTCTTTCACCTGGGGCCGAACCAGCTGGGCCCAGCGCTCCAGGGCTTCCCGGGTGGGGGCATGGAGCCCTGGGGAAAGAACGGAATCCCGGTCCGTAAAGCATTGAATAAAATACCGCCTGGCCCCCTGAATCAGGTTTCCGATTTCCGAAAAAGAACTGTCATCGTGGAATTCCGCCACGGCGGTGGTGCGAAACTCATAATCCACCGGGGCCGTTTTCAGCCATTCGATGCTTTCATATAAGGGGCCCAGATCCAATCCCGGCCGTCCCGTGGTTTCCCCATAGCGGCCAGGGGCATTTTTGATATCCATGGCCACATAATCCACCAGTCCCGCCTGTATCAGATCCTTCAGGGCCCCGGGCCGAAAGCCGTTGGTATCCAGCTTGATCAAAAAGCCCAGATCCTTGATTTTTCCGCACAATTCCTTAAGATCCGGCCGCATCAGGGGCTCTCCCCCCGTAAGGCAGACTCCCTCCAGCAATCCCCGGCGCCCCTTTAGAAAGGAGAGGAGCTCCTCCTCCTCCATCAGGGCCGGGGCATTTATATCCAACAGATCACTGTTGTGGCAAAAGGGACAGCGCAGATCGCAGCCCCCAAAGAAGAGGGTACAGGCCAGCTTTCCGGGGAAATCCAGCAGCGTCATCTTTTGAATACCATGTATTTTCATAAAAAACCTCGTATATATTTCCTTGGGTCAAAGCCCGCCCGGCTACTATATCATGATAAAAAACAAAACTCAAGCACAGGATATAGTATTTTCTAATAAAAATCCGGAAGGAAAAAGGGATGAGCTCTCAGGCTTGACACAAAAAGGAAATCCATATAAAAATAGGATATCAGCATTCGAAAAGCACTTAAAAGCTTCGGGCATCAGAGAAGGGAGCAGGATTTCATGACCTTTTCCGAGCAACTCAATCGATATTTAGAGGAACTAGATTGCAGCGCCAGCCGCCTGTCTGCCATGACGGGCATCCCCCCCTATACCATTAGCAAATACCGCAGCGGCAGCCGCCGTCCCGAAGAGGGGGGAGAGGTGGTGGAAAAGCTGGCGGAAGCCCTGGGCAAGATCGCCAAAGAAAAAAAGGTGAAAAGCCTGGCAAAAACCAATATTGCAGAGACTTTGAAAGAGTCCATCCGGTCGGAGACGGAAGACTTCGATTACGGGACCCTGATCAGTAATTTAAAGCTTTTGGTGAAGGGTTTCGGCATAACCATCACGGAAATAGCAGACCGGACTAACTACAACCGTTCCACCCTGTATTCCATGTGGCGTGGCAAATCAAAGCTCCGGGACCCCGATGTATTCATTAAGCTGCTGGCCCAGTATATTGTAAACCGTTTTGGGGATATGAACGGCCAAATGAAGGCTTCCAAGCTGATTGGCTGGCCGGAGTCCCTTTTCATCACAAAATCCGAATATCTGGAGGCTATGATTTCCTGGCTGGCGGGAGAGTTTGTGAGCAATCAGGCCCTGTCGGAACAGGAATTGCAGAATATAGACGGCTTTGATTTAAACGAATTCCAGAAAAACAAATATGATCCGGTGCAACTGTCCAAAATGCCCTTCCGCCTGGCTAAAATCAATGAATATGTGGGTATGGAGGGCCTGGAAGAGGGGGTCAGGGATTTTATTAAGGCCGTGTCCATGTCCCGCTCCTATAAAGATGTGATACTCTACAGCGAATTCCCCATGAGTCATATGCTTCATGAAACCGTCGTGCCCAAAATCTGGGTGGAAGGCCTGGCCCTGGCCCTGCAAAAGGGCTTAAGCGTTAAAACCATTCATTACATGGACCGGCCTGTGGATGAGATTATAGCGGAATTACGAGCCTGGATTCCCATGTTAATGAGCGGCCAGTTCAAGCCCTTGTATGTGGAGAATCAGCACAGCCACTTCCGCACCTTTGTGCTGGCTTCCGGCGGCGGCGTCCTGCGGGGCGGCTGCGTAGAGGGCCATTACGACGATGCCTATTTCCAGCTGTTCACCGCCCCGGAGGCAGTGGAGCGAGAATATCGGGCTGCGGAACAGCTGGCGGCCAAGGCGGAACCCCTTATGGAAACCTACACCACGTCCGAACGGGATAAATTGGAAAATTTTCTTCAAAATGACGCCTCAACCCCGGGTCGAAGAGATGCGATTCTTTCATCTCCACCCATTTATACCATCAGTGACGGGCTGTTAGACAGAATTTTAAGCAGAAACCGGATCAGCTTGGAAGACGCCAAACGCCTGAAATCCCACATAAAGAAGGAAAAAAAGCGGGTGGCTAAAATAGGGGCGGAGAACGAAATATATGTACGGCTCACCTATTTCATGAAATATGAATTTGAAGCATATCCTGTGCGCCTGAGCTTAAACAGAAGTCTCCAGGGCATAGAAATACAATATACTTTTGAGGAATATGAGCAGCATATCAATGAAACCCGGGACTTCGCCAGAACACAGCAAAACTACCATTTCTTCGTGGAAAACAATGACGGATTCAGAAATATCCAAATCACCACCCTGGGGAATAATGCGGCCATGATTTCCAAAAATAAGCTTCCGGAAATCCACTATGTATTAAAGCATCCCCGCTGGGTAGAGGCCATTGCCAGGATAGATAACGGCAGTGCTCGTGTATAGTCTCAGATGCCAGCACAATATATAGTGTTGCCGACGAAGTAACACTTGTTGCGAAATACTTGCCAGATATATGTTAACACAGGAAAATTCCCTCTGCTATAATGAGGATGTAGCACCCAGGCACAGGCGGTGTCTGAGAAAAAAAGAAGAACTAATGTAGGAGGAAGTTTCAATGAAATTGAAAGAAGTGAATGAGTGCATGGCTCAGGTAAAAAGAGATGTGGGCGGCGCCTTGATTTGCAGCGTTATTGCCAACATCGAAAACGGTTCTGCAATTGCCAAGATCGATTGCGATGACAAAATTGGGGCTGTAAGCGCTCAGGTTATGTCCTTCCTGAGGGATGTGGTTGCCAATGACGGACAAAAGCTGGGAAGATATATGTTCGTCGATATCAACGATCAAGTTACCGGCGTCTTCATCCTTATTGAAGATTACGTGTGGAACATCACCTTCAATCCCCAAGAGATGCCCCTTGGCATGCTCGTGAATGTGTACCTGGATGATCTGAGAGCCTCCTTCGAAGCTGCTTTATAATTCATCTGACAGGTCAAATTAACGAAGTGCCGTAAAAGGCGCATAATCAAGAAAGGATTAAATTATGGATATCAAAGGTATTAATAAACTGATTGATGATTTAAAGGACAACCTGGGCGATGGCCTGCTGATGAGCGATATCTCCTCTTTCAAAATCGGCTCCTCCGTGGCCTCCTTCAACGCCAACCCCAAGACCGCTGCACTGGTTAACAAGTTCTCCAAGTACATGATCGACATGATTGTGAAGGCGGGCGTGGGCAATTCCTGCAACTACTATGCGGTAGAAGTGGAAGGCGGCATGATGATGTACGTGCTGCTGGCCAACGATTACTGCTGGTCCATCCTGGTAAACACCAATGTGGTCGCCAACGGCATGATGCTGGTGGGCGTGATCCCTGACTGTATTGCCAGTCTGCAGAAAGCCACCAAATAATTTAATGTAAGGCTTGCAAGGTCAGTAAAAATATTCTATAATACTTTTACTGACCTTGATAACCGACAGATTTTTCATCTGTACACATTAGGACGGGGGGCAAAATATCATTTTGCCCCCGGTATCGTGGTAGTAAAAAAGAAAGCGTGAGGTTGATGTAACGTGAACAATTTTATGCCGTTAGACACAATTAAAGAAACGTCATCCGGGGATTACGACAAAGCCGACGTCGAACGCTATATTGCGGAACTGATGTCCGACTTTTCTCGGGTCAAATCAGTGATGCAGCGTAACGTTGATGTGGCGAAAGCAGAAAAAGAGCGCGTCGACAGGGAAATGGAGCAGCTGTTAAGCGACAGAGACTCTCTTTCCAGCGATCGGGAAGTCTACCTCAACAGATCGGAAGAGCTGGAACAGCAGGTTCGTGAGTTCGAGGAGAAGCTGGCGGAAATGGCCGGCCTTCAGGACGACCTGGGAAAAGTGGAAAGCGAGCGTATGGCGCTGGCGGAAAAACTGGGGGAAATCGAAGGAAAGAGCATTCAGAATGCGGAAGACCTTCAGGTGGTCCTGGAAGAAAAGCAGGAGATCGAAGGTCAGAACCAGTTGCTTCAGGATGCCTATGAAGAAGCCCTCGAAAAAATCAGACTCCTGACCCAGGAAAAGGAAAACGCTGTCTTAAGTGAAAAGGAAGCCCAGGAAAAGCTTTCCGCCCAGGCCCGGCAGTTTGATGATCTGGCTGCCGAACTGGATGCTCAGACCAAGCAGTTTGACAACCTGACCAGCGAACTGGACAGCCTCAAATCCGTGAACGAGCAGCTCACCGAGGAATTGGAAAAGGGCTACAGCAATGTCAATGCGACGGACTTTTCTTCCGGCGATTACGAATATATCGTAGATCCGGAATTCGCGGATGAAAATGCCTCCACCGCCCTGGCCCTCAACAATGAGTTTGCCAACCGCTACGGTTCGGATTTAATGACGGACAGCGGCATGGAACTCTTCAAAATGCTGAAGGGTATCGTGGACGGCGGTGCTGATACCGACAACGGTGTCAGACTGACCAAGGCCTGGGAAGAAGAGTCAGAAGAGATGGTTCCCAGCGACGATCCGGACGGACCTTCTATTATTAAGAAGATTCGGAAGCGGTCGGAGGTTTCCGTAGAGTATATCAACGGAAAAAAATAAACCTAATCTTCGCCTTTTAGGCTACAGGGTGCCTTGACAAGGCACCCTGTTAGGTGTATAGTAGTTTTGTGGTATTTTTATGACTGCTTTGTGACTGTTTTATGAATAAAGGAATGGAGTAAAGAAGATGACATTTGACATTCTCGACAAGATGGTAGGTCTTTCCGTAATGAATGCCGTGGACGGAAGTATCATCGGCACCTCCACCCGGCTGGTTTTCAGCAGAAGAAGGCTGGACTTCAAATATGTGCTGGTGGAACGCAACGACGATGAAAACCGTCTGCTCTATCTCCAATATCCGGACATCCTCCGGGTAAATGACAAAGCGATCCTCTGCCTGACGGATGAAACACCCTCCGCCAGCAATTATATATTCTACAATGATCCCGACGCTTTTGTTTTTGTGGGCAATGACGCGGTGGACGAAAACGGCAAGCTTATCGGCACCATTTCCTCCGCCCAGCTTGACGAAGCCGCCAAGGTGATCAGCTTCACCGTCCGTCAGGGCCGCAGCAAGGCCGTGTTCGATATTGACCGCCTGGTGGAAGTGACCCAGGGCGGTGTTATTATCGTGCACCGGACCCCGGATGATATCTTTATTGAAGAGCCGGAACCTCAGAAGGGCAGGAAGAAGGAAAAGAAGGCTGCCGAGGTGGTGGAAGAGCCCAAGCCCCTGGAGGAAATCAAAACGGCAGAAGCGCCCCAGGCGGCGGAAGTGCCGCCGGTGCCGGAATCGGAGCCTCAAAAGATAGAACTGAATATGCCCCCCATCATGGAGGCCATGCCGGAGATTCCCAAGGAAGAAATCTCGCAGCCCGAGTCCTTCCCGGAGGCGAAAAAGGAGCCGAGCCTGGATATCCAGTGGGGCGACGCCCCGGCCTTCACCCCGGCCCAGAACGATTACGACGATTTCGACGAAGAACCGGAGGGCAAGGGGAAGAAGAAAAAACACAAAGCCCCCAAAGCCGAAAAGTTTGACGACGGCGGAAGCTCCAAGCTGGGAGATGTCCTGGGCGGCTTCAAGACCATGGATCTTGTTTCCGGTCTTCGATATGTTTGTCTGGTTGCCTTTTTTGCTGCCGCTATTATATTAAAGTAATCTGCAGTTTTGCGGGAAAGACAGGGTGAAGATTATGCATTTAAACACGATTTTCGAAACAGCCATCCAATCCAGAGCCTCTGATATCCACCTGGCCGTGGATGTCCCCCCTATTATCCGGGTGAACGGCGCCCTGCTTCACATGGGCGAGGACAATCTTAAGCCGGAAGATACCCGGGCTTATGCGGAAGAGATTCTGGGTGAAAAGATCTTTCCCAAGTTTTTGGAAAGGAATGAGTGGGACTCTTCCTATTCCTATAAAATGAACGGGGTCATGCACTATTTCCGTGTGAATACCTTTTGCCAGCGGAACAACATCGGTATCGTGCTTCGTCTGATTCCCTCCACCCTGCCCACCATCGAGTCCCTGGGACTGCCGGATGTGTTCAAGACCCTCTGTATTAAGCGCCGCGGTCTGATTCTGGTAACGGGCCCCACCGGCAGCGGTAAATCCACCACCCTGGCAGCCATGATCGAGCACATGAGCAAGACCCGCAATGAGCATATCATCACCATTGAGGACCCCATTGAGTATGTGTTCTCCCACGAGTCCGGCATTGTAAACCAGCGGCAGCTGGGTTCCGATACCCATAGCTTTGCCAACGCCATCCGCAGCGCCCTCCGGGAAGACCCGGATATCATCATGCTGGGTGAGATGCG
>CACZSB010000190.1 GCA_902783765.1 uncultured Lachnospiraceae bacterium | reverse complement strand
TTAAGGGACTCATCCAGATGGCCCTTGCCGCAGAGGTGAATGATTTCAAAGTGATTTAACAGGGAATCCAGATTCCCCCGCACCTGGTTATTCAGATATAAAGAACCCAAACTGCCGCCGATGATCAGCAGCAGGGGCTTTTCCCCCGACAGACCCGCAAAAGCCAGGCCCTGGGGCCGGGAGCCCTCCCGCAGATCCCCCCGGATGGGGCAGCCGCTGACAAAGGATTTGCCCGCCGGAAAATGGGCCAGGGTTTCGGGAAAATTGCAAAGGGCAAAGCGCACATCCTTAAAGCAAAGCCGGTTGGCCAGGCCGGGGGTCAGATCCGATTCGTGGAGCAGAGCGGGAATTTTAAGGGCCCGGGCCGCCTTCAGCACCGGGGCGGAGACAAAACCCCCCTTGGCAAAAATCGCATCCGGTTTCAGGGTTTTCAAAAGCTTTTTGGCCTGGGCGAAGCCCTTAAGGACCCGGAAAGGGTCCGTGAGATTTTTCAGACTCAAATAACGCCGGAGCTTGCCGGTGGCAATGGGATGATAGGGAATCCCGGCGGCCTCCACCAGCTCCCGCTCCAGACCGTTTTCGGAACCGATATATTCAATGGAATAGCCCCGACGCTGAAGCTCGGGAATCAGGGCCAGATTGGGGGTCACATGGCCGGCGGAGCCGCCGCCGGTAAGAATGATCTTTTTCATGGCTTCGCTCCTTTGCTGGGCTTATCATATCATATTTTCCCTAAGTTTTAACAAAAAGAAGTAAAGAAAAGCCGAAAGGCTCCCTTGGGAAAGCTTGAATTCTGCCCCAATTCGGGAGTATAATCACGAAAAGAAAGAAAAAAAGGGATAGAAAGTAATGATTAAAAGAATCAGACCCGATGAGAGACCGGTATTTCCCAAAAGAGCCCTGATCACAGGGGGCATGCCCTACGGCAATAAGGAACTGCATTTCGGCCATGTGGGGGGCATGTATGTCCATGCGGATGTATTTGCCCGCTTTTTGCGGGACCGGATCGGCAAGGAAAATGTCTTGTTCGTATCTGGCACGGACTGCTACGGCTCCCCGGCCCTGGAGAGCCACCGCAAGCTGGTGGAAGAGGGCTACGATAAGTCCATCCAGGAATATGTGCGGAGCAACCATATTAAGCAGAAGGTGACCCTGGATAAATTCGGAATCAGTCTGAATATTTTCGGGGCTTCCGGCCTGGATGACTGCTGCGAAATGCACAATCTGGTTTCCGCGGAGGTTTTTGAGGGCCTTATGGAAAAGGGAGGCCTGGAAATGCTGTCCACCCCTCAGTTCTACGACGAGGAGGCCGGGGTCTTTTTAAACGGCCGCCAGGTCATCGGCCGCTGTCCCATTGCGGGCTGCCAGTCCGACAAGGCCTATGCGGATGAATGCTCCCTGGGTCATCAGTATATGCCCCAGGAGCTTATCGATCCCATTTCCGTGGTCAGCGGCAAAAAGCCCGCCTTCCGGAATGTGACCAACTGGTATTACCGGCTGGAGGATGATATCGAATTCATGAAGGAATATGTGGAGGAGCTGAAGCGGGAGACCAACACCCGGAAATATTCCCTGACGGTGATGGAGGAATTCCTGGATTATCCCTGCGTGCATATTCCCAAGAAATATCTGGAAGATTTGGATGTGGAAGCTTTCCTAAAGGAATTCCCGGCCCATGAGCTGGTGGATGAGGAAAAGCGGAAATCCCTGCTGCTGCGCTTTAAGAACCTGGATGACCGGGATAAGGCCCGGAAGCTTTTGGAGAGCAAAAATATCCACTACACCGCCGGCAAGACCCTGGTGCCCTTCAGGCTTACGGGGAATTGCGAATGGGGGGTGCCGGTGCCGGATACTGAGGAGACCAAGGATCTGACCTTCTGGGTGTGGCCGGAATCTTTGTGGGCCCCCATCTCCTTTACCAGGACTTTGCTCAAGCGCCAGGGCAGGCCCGATGATGAGTGGCAGAAGTGGTGGAATGACGAGGATGCCCAGGTGTTCCAGTTTATCGGGGAGGACAATATTTATTTCTACGGCATTGCGGAAATGGGTATGTTCAAGACCCTGGGCAATCTCCGGATCCCCCATATCATCCCCAATCGGCACATCCTCTTTATGGATACCAAAGCCAGCTCCAGCTCGGAGATCAAGCCCCCCATGGCGGCGGAGCTTCTGGAGCATTATTCCCCGGAGCAGCTCAGGATGCACTTTATTTCCCTGGGCCTTTCCAATAAATCTACCGGCTTTAAGCCCCAGGTTTACATGCCTGAGGAAGAGCGGGTGGGAGCAGACATGGTGGTAAAAGAAGGGAATCTTCTGACCAATGTGTACAACCGCCTGATCCGCTCCTGCTTCTACACCACCCAGAATATGTTCGAGGGGAAGATCCCCGAAGGGACGGTGACGCCGGACATTGCGGCGTTTGCCCAGGCCAAGGTCTATGAGTACGAGCGGCACATGTATAATCACGAATTCCATCGGATCTCCTATGTGCTGGATGAGTATATCCGGGAAATCAATAAAAACTGGGCCGCCGGCAGCCGGGAGGCGGATAAAAATAACGACCGGGCCGCCTGGAAGCAGCTGCTGATTGATACCTGGTATTCCTGCAAGGTTATGGCGGTGCTGCTGCATCCCATTGCGCCCTGGGGCTGCGAAATGTTCCGGGAATACTTGAATGTGGACGAATCCCTGTGGAGCTGGGATCATATTTTAGAGCCCTTGGACGAGTTCATCCCCCGGCTTTCCGAACATGAGCTGAAATTCCTGGAACCCCGGGTGGATTTTTTCAAAAAACCCGAGTGGCAGCTGAGCGCCCGGGAAGGAGAGTGAGGGGGAAGTAAGCTCCCGGGCAAGGGTTCTACCGTCGGCGTCGTTCACTGTGCGCCCAAAATATTCAATAGAGAAAAAACGGTAAATGTGACAAAAAATCGAAAACAAACGAAAGATATTATTGATTGATAATAAGCGCATTGATACAATAACTTTAGAGAAAAGTGGCAATAGTGCCGGATAATTCGAGGAGAACGATGAGTGTTTATGATTTCCTTGGTAATCAGGCAGTATTCTATCGCTTATTGTTCCAGACTTGAAGGGTTTAGCATAAAATCAAAAATGCTCATAACCAGCACTCCGCTGTCGTTATAATACGGAGCCGGTGCATCCTTTGTAATGATGATTTTCTTGAAGCCGTCGCCGGTCAGCATCAAAGAGCGCTGTTCCTGCACCATTTTCGCCTGATCCGGCATGGCGTAGGCAGACTGAATATAGTAGCGCTTCGAACCTTTGTTACACACGAAATCTATTTCAAGCTGGCTGCGGATGCTGTTTCCGTCTTTATTTTGGCCGTTTACCACCACTACGCCGACATCAATGTTGAAGCCCCTGATTTTCAGCTCGTTGAAAATGATGTTCTCCATGGTATGGGTTTCCTCCAACTGGCGAAAGTTCAGCCGAGCATTGCGAAGCCCGATATCTGTGAAATAGTATTTCACGGGGGTATCAATATACTTCTTTCCCTTAATGTCATAGCGCAGGGCTTTGTCAACCAGGAATGCATCGCACAAATAGTCAATGTATCTGGTAATGGTCGTTTTACTGATGGTCTTTTGCTTAACGCTTTTGAAGGTAGCCGACAGCTTGGTAGGATTAGTGAGAGAACCGATGGCAGAGGACAGGATGTTCAGCAGATCCTCCAGCTCGGCGCGATTACGGATTCTATGCCTTCCTACAATGTCCGAAATGTAGGTTTCTTCAAAAAGGGATTTCAGGAATGCGATCTTTTCTTCCGGCTGTTCAGACCGCAGCACAAGGGGCAGTCCGCCGTAGATCATATACTCATTCCAGCCATCCTGCTTTGTGCCGGGATAGACAGACATAAACTCGGCAAAGCTAAGTGGATACATATGAATCTCATCGCCCCGTCCTCGAAACTCAGTGATGACATCCTTGGATAGAAATCTAGCATTGCTGCCGGTCACATACACATCTACATTCTCCATACGGATAAGGCTGTTGAGCACAGCTTCAAACTCACCCAAAAGCTGTATCTCGTCAAGAAGAATGTAGTACATTTCACTGTCCGCAATCTGCTCTTTCAAATAAGGCATCAATACATAAGGGTCTTGCAGCCGCTTGTTCTCAAACGCATCAAACGCGATTTCGACAATGTGTTTTCTGTCCACACCCTCTGAGAGAAGATAGTCCTTGAAAAGATTAAAAAGCAGATAAGATTTCCCGCAGCGCCGGACGCCGGTGACAACCTTGATCAGACCATTGTGCTTCTTGCTGATGAGCTTATTCAGGTATATATCTCTTTTGATAACCATGTTTTCGCGCCTCCTAATGGACGGTTTTGCGGATTTTTGCATTTTTGTTCATTAGCATAATACCCGAAAACAGACAGGATTTCAATAGGATATTGACTTTTTTTGCGTGTAGCCGCATTTTTGTCCACTAGAAAGGTGTGATTGCAACGAGAGAAACCTGGAGGCCAATCCCGTTGCCGCAAATCTTCTTATTTGAACATCTGGTGTCCCCCTTTCAATGAATTCGGCGTATGCCGTGAAGTCATTGTAAAGGGTGGCTCTATATATCGATAACGGACGAAGTGGCTCTCAGGAGCCGGAATACTCAAATAGAATCCTGTATAAGCAGGAATGGTGTTCTATTATATGTGTTGCTTTAAACAACACAATCCATTTTCGCATCGCCCCTTGATTCATAAATAATCATATCTTTTTCTCACATTTTACTTGTTTCTCATCCGCGATTCTGCTATCATATCCCTGTTTCAATGGATAATCCCGCCGCTTACTGAGTGTTGTTTTAAGCGACGCAGGAGGTAATCATGAAGAAATTATCGCTCCAGCTCCTTGCCGACACTGTTGTCTCCCGCCGCAAGGCCATGAAAATCACCCAGGCACAGCTGTCAAAAGCTACAGGAGTCAATCGCAGCTTGCTTTCCAGGCTCGAATCACTGGATTATATCCCGTCCATCGAACAGCTTCAGGCCTTGGGTGAAGTGTTGAACTTTGATCCAACGGATATGTTTGTGGACACGGCCACGACTATTCCAAACACAGTAGAAAAATCCTACAAAATTGCTGTGGCGGGTACCGGATATGTGGGCCTTTCCCTGGCTGTTCTTCTGGCCCAGCACAATCAGGTCACGGCAGTGGATATTGTCCCTGAGAAGGTGGAGATGCTCAAGCGGTATATCTCTCCCATCCAGGATGAATATATCGAGAAATACCTAGACGAAGCCAAAAAGGGCAAGCGGCCCCTTAAGCTTACGGCTACTACAGATGGCGCTGCTGCCTATGCCGATGCGGATTTTATCATCATTGCTGCGCCGACGAATTACGATCCCAAGCAAGGCTTCTTTGACTGTTCCGCTGTTGAAGAGGTTCTATCGCTCATCAAAAAAGCCACCGCAGATTGGGAAACCAAGCCGACTCTTGTTATCAAGTCCACCATCCCGGTCGGTTATACCGTCCACATACGGGAGAAGATGGAGATGGACAATGTCCTCTTCAGCCCGGAGTTTTTGCGGGAAAGCAAAGCCCTCTACGATAACCTCTATCCCTCCCGTATTATTGTGGGATGTGATGAAAAAACAAGGGCGGTGGCAGAGATTTTTGCCGGGCTTCTCCAGCAGGGAGCCATTAAAAATCCTATTGAAACACTCTTCATGGGATATACTGAGGCGGAGGCCACAAAGCTGTTTGTGAATACTTATCTGGCTCTCCGCGTCTCTTACTTCAACGAGCTTGATACCTATGCGGAAGTTAAGGGGCTTCAGACAGCACCGATCATCAAGGGAGTTTGTCTGGATCCGAGGGTAGGGGACTACTACAACAACCCTTCCTTCGGTTATGGCGGCTATTGCCTGCCCAAGGACACCAAACAGTTATTGGCGAACTACCAAGGGGTTCCGGAAAACCTGATCCAGGCCATCGTGGAAAGCAATCGGACCAGG
>CACZSB010000189.1 GCA_902783765.1 uncultured Lachnospiraceae bacterium | reverse complement strand
GGATGCGGGTGGCCGGACTCGAACCGGCACGGTGTCGCCACCGAGGGATTTTAAGTCCCTTGCGTCTACCTGTTCCGCCACACCCGCGGGCGCGACCCAGATCGGACTCGAACCGACGACCTCCGCCGTGACAGGGCGGCGCTCTAACCAACTGAGCCACTGGGCCTTGAGACCGCAATAAATATACCGCCTTACTGCCAAATAGTCAAGGGGAAATTTCTATCCCAGGGTTTTGGAAGATAAAAACGTAAAAACGGGACTGCGCCAAAGACACAGCCCCGCTGGGATACGAAGCCTTATACAGTTTTGCGTCTGATAAGGTTTCCCATTCAAAGGGAAAATGGGTTTAATCCATGACGTTCTGAAAATCAGGGACGATAAACATCATCGATGATCTCAAAGCCCTTTTCCTCAAGGCTTTTTTCTACCCAGGCCCGGTTGGCCGTGCCGTCCTTGGCGGCGGCCAGCTTTTTCTCGTCCGCCTCCTTGAACTTCTTGGCATCCTCCAGGATCTGGGCCGCATCGTGCTTGGGAATGGCGATAATTCCGTCGGGATCCGCCAAAATGATATCCCCGGGATAAACCATGATCCCGCCGCAGGAGATGGGAACATTGATCTCCCCCGGCCCTTCCTTATAAGGCCCCCCGGGGGTGGTGCCGGTGGCATAAACCGGGAAATCCCATTTGCCGATTTCGTCAATATCCCGGATGGGACCATCCAGAATGATACCGGCTATTTTTTTAGTATAACGAAGATAGGCCATCATCACTTCCCCCATTAGGGCGCGGGTGTTGTCCTCTTCATTGGACACCACCAGCACGTCCCCTTCCTGACAATAATTCAGGGCGGCATGGAGGGTCAGATTATCCCCGGCCCGGCATTTGACCGTGTAGGCCGGGCCCACCATCATCTGAGCCTTGGGACTGGACACCAGACGGATACGGGGATTCATGGCGCAGCTGCGACCCATGACATCGGCGGTATTGGAAGCCGGGATTTCCTTGAATTGAGCCATGATTTCAGGATCAGGCATTTCCCGCTGTAAAAAGATTCTTTTTCCGACAGACATATTCTTTCCTTTCTCCGCTCCAAAAGGGCGGCAAAACATTTTTATTCGGGGCGGATGGCTTCGATGATCTCGGCGTAGCTTTTCGGCTTGCCCCCTACATACTTCTCGGCAAAATGATATTCATCCAGGGCCTCCAGACGGTGCTTGGTGGCTTCGGTCATTTCGCTGGATAAATTTTCCTCCTCCAACATGGCAATGGACCCCTTCATTTCCGCGGCCCGCCGCTTGGCATGAAGGGCGCTGCCGATTACCATGCGGTCCAGATGCTCCCGGAAAGAAATGCCGTCCAGAGACTTGCTCAGGGAAGCGATGATTTCCTCCGAAACGCCGTAGGCGTCGGCGGCCTGCATGGTTTCCACCATCAGGGTGGAAAGGCCCTTCATGAAAATGGAACGCACCAGCTTAATGGCGGAGGCGGCGCCGGCCTTTTCTCCCGCCAGGGTAATCCGCATGCCCAGGGGCTCCATGGCATTTTTGAAGGCCTCGGCTCCGTTTCCGCTGACGGTAATGGGTACCCGGTGCTTATCCTGGGGCAGGGAGCCCAGCATGGCGGCATCCGCAAAGAGAACGCCGCTGTCCTTTATCAAATCCCAAATGGCGATTTTCGTGGCCGGGGTGGAAGCACTGACATCCGCATAGATCTGACCGGGACGAAGCTCGTCCTTTATGGTTCTGCACACATCCAGGGTAAAGGAGGAGGGTACGGCGGCGAAAAGCACATCGGCCCAGCGGGCTACTTCCCTGGCGTCGGCCACCAGCTGCACCCCGGCCTCCTGGGCCCGGCTTTTAACTTGAGCGCCCATAACCGGATGGTCCATCATGGCGTCATTGGCCCGGATTCCGCTGATTCCGTTTTGGGAAAAGCCCAGGGTAATATTGTAGGCAGCTTCGCCATATCCGATAAAACCGATATTCATCAGCTTTCCTCCTCTTCCTCTACCGGCTTGCCTGCCTTCTTGCTCTTAACCTGCTTCCGGATGGTCAGCGCCACAGAGAGAGCAGCGATCAACAGGAAAATCAGAGAGATGGGCCGGGTCACGAAAATGGACCAGCTGCCTCCAGTCTGCATCAGGGCCTGACGGAAGTTGGTTTCCGTCATGCTTCCCAAAATGAAGCCGATAATCAGGGGGGTGGCCGGTATCTTCAGGAATTTGAACAGTACGCCCAGCAAACCGAAGATAAAGACGCAGTAGACATCAAACACCGTAAACTTGTTGCAATATGCCCCGATAATGCAGCAGACCAGCACGATGGGCAGCAGGTAGTACTTGGGGATGTCCAGCAGACGGACGAAGGTACGAAGGCCGGCCCGCTCCGTGATCAGCATGAAAATATTCGCCACAATCAGAGCAATGAAAATACCGTAAATGTACTGGCCGCTCTTGGTGAATACCAGGGGACCCGGGGAGATGCCGTGAATGGTGAGGCCGCCCAGGAACACAGCGGTGGCCACATTGCCGGGGATACCCATGGTGATCAGGGGAATCAGGGAACCGCCGATAACCGCATTATTGGAGGTTTCGGAGGCGATTAGGCCGTCCACATCGCCCTTGCCGAAGGTTTCCGGATGCTTGGAGGCATTTTTGGCGGCG
>CACZSB010000188.1 GCA_902783765.1 uncultured Lachnospiraceae bacterium | reverse complement strand
GCATAAGAATACCGCCAGCCGATTGCTCGACTGGCGGCACGAAACTTTTTAATTATTCACTGTCCTCTTGACGGGTAGCACACCATTATCTATTGCGACAGTCCCTATTTTCTGTTCCCGCTTTGGATAATCAGAATCTTCCCAGGGAACCGGAAAGCTTATCGTTGGGATTCTCCGCATGCTCCACATCCTTATCCGGCAGCAGCGCATTTAGAACGATACCCACAATGGAGGCCACCGCCAGGCCGGACAGGGCAATGTTCAGCCCGCCGATCATAAAGGAGATGGCGCCGGTGGCATTGTTGCCATCCGGGGTGATATTGGCCCCCAGCAGGCCGGAGAAGTTGATGCCCAGGGCCAGCCCCAGGATCACCGCCGCCACAATCACATTGCGGCTCTTCTGGAAATCGGTGTGGTTTTCCACCATATTCCGAACCCCCACCGCGGAGATCATGCCGTAAAGAATAATGGACACGCCGCCCACGGTGGCGGAAGGCATGGCGGAAATCAGCGCCGCAAACTTGGGGCAGAAGGAAAGGAGAATGGCAAAGCAGGCCGCCAGCCGCACCACAAAGGGATCATAGACCTTGGTCAGCACCAGAACGCCGGTGTTTTCCCCGTAGGTGGTATTGGCGGGGGCCCCGAAAAGGGCCGCAATGGTGGTGCCGATCCCGTCGCCAATTAAGGTCCGGTGCAGGCCGGGATCCTCAATCAGATTTTTGCCCACGGTGGAGCCGATGGCGGAGATATCCCCCACATGCTCCATCATGGTGGCAAAGGCAATGGGGACGATCATCACAATAGCGGAAATCAGCAGGCCCGTATTCACCTTCCCGGAGGTAAACAGGCCGATGGCGGTATCCTGCATCTGCACCGGCAAGCCGATCCAGGCAGCGGTGGAAACGCCGCTGAAATCCACCTTTCCGCTGATGGCCGCCACCAGATAGGAGGCCACCACCCCCAGCAGAATGGGAACGATTTTAATCATGCCCTTGCCCCAGATATTGGCGGCCACAATCACAAAAATCGCCACCAGGGCAATGGGCCAGTTGGAGGAACAGCTGTTAATGGCAGAGGGGGCCAGAATCAGGCCGATGGCAATAATAATGGGACCGGTGACCACAGGAGGGAAGAATTTCATCACCTTCCGGCTGCCCACACTTTTGCAGATCAGGGCCAGAATCAGGTACAGCAGACCGGCGCAGGCCACACCCACGCAGGCATAAGGCAGGGCTTCCCGCTGGCTCAGACCGTAGTCCGCCGCCCCGGTAGCCACCACCGTAAAGTATCCGCCTAAAAAGGCAAAGGACGAGCCCAGAAAAACCGGCACCTTCCGGCCTGTGACCAGGTGCATGAACAGGGTGGATAAGCCCGCAAACAGCAGGGTGGCAGAAACCGACAGCCCCGTGAGAATCGGCACCAGCACCGTGGAGCCGAACATGGCAAACAGGTGCTGCAATCCCAGAACCACCGTTTTTCCGGTGCCCAGTTCCTTGGCGTTGTAAATGGCGCCCTCTTGTTTGTTACTCATGATTTCCTCCTTTATTATGTGATCCTAATTCAAACAACTCCACCGCCGTATAATCCTCAAAGGGCGGAACCTTGACCCGTATAACCTCACTGCGGGCGGTGGGCACATTCTTTCCCACATAATCGCCCCGAATGGGCAGTTCCCGGTGCCCTCTGTCCACCAAAACCGCCAGCTGCACCGTGGCGGCCCGGCCGATATCCTTTAAGGCATCCAGCGCAGCGGAGGCTGTACGGCCCGTATAAAGCACATCGTCCACCAAAATCACATGTCGGCCCTCCACAGAAAAGGGCAAAGAACTCTCCCCCACCAGGGGATTCGGCGCCGCCATTTCCAGATCATCCCGATAAAAGGTAATATCCAGTTCTCCCACGGGAACCGCCTTTCCCTCAATGGCCTCGATATGCTGGGCAATCTGCCGGGCCAGGGGGATGCCCCGGCGGCGGATGCCCACCATCACCAGTTTGTCCGCCCCGTTGTTGTGCTCCACAATCTCATGGGCTATGCGTTTGAGGGCCCGGAGGACCGCTGTTTCATCTAATAGGGTAGCTTTGAATCGTTCCATGAAAAAGGCCTCGCTTTGTCGACGAGGCCCCGACCCAAAGAAGATGGGTATCGAACTATAAGCACCTTGTCGACGTCTCTGCATCAACTTAAAGTTTTTTGTTCAAGGGGAGTGTACCACGGCGGCTGCCCCCTGTAAAGGGGAAAGAAAAGAAATCTTGACAAAGCTCTTTTGATTATTTTATGCTCCCCTTAACGCCTGATTTTATCTTTCGGGAGGCTCTTATGACAGAAAAGCTTTTTTATCAGGATTCCCATTTAACAGACTTCGAGGGCCGGGTCCTTTCCTGTGCCGCGGAAAAGGACAATTATGCCCTGGTACTGGACCGGACGGCCTTTTACCCAGAGGGGGGCGGCCAGCCATCGGATCTGGGTTTTATCAATGATATCCCCGTGGTTTTTGTGAAGGAGGTGGCGGGGGAAATCCGCCATTATGTCACTGCCCCCATAGAGCCCGGAGCGTCGGTTCGGGGCCGGGTGGATCAGGCCCGGCGGCGGGATCTGATGCAGCAGCATTCCGGGGAACATATGGCCAGCGGCCTCATCTGCTCCCGTTTCAAATGCGAAAATGTGGGCTTTCATATTTCGGACCAGCTGGTGACCATCGATTACAATGTGCCCATAAGCTGGGAGGAATTAAAAATTGTGGAAGATGAAGCCAACCGGGCGGTGTGGGCCAATCAGCCGGTGCGGGTCTTTTTCCCCGATAGGGAGGAGCTGGCGGCTCTGGATTACCGCAGTAAAAAGGAATTGGAAGGGGCCGTGCGGATCGTGGAATATCCCGGGGTGGATATTTGCGCCTGCTGCGGCACCCATGTATCCTTTACCGGCGAGGTGGGCCTTATTAAATTCCTCTCCTGCGAGCCCCATCGAGGGGGCGTGCGGATCCAGATGCTTTCCGGGGAGCGGGCCCTTCGCTATGTGCAGGCCATCCAGGCCCAGAATCATGAAGTATCCGTCACTCTATCCGCCAAGGAAAGCGAAACGGCGGCGGCGGTGAAGCGAATCCATCAGGAGCTGCTTGCTGCCCGGGCCAGACTGGCCACCTTAGAGAGCCGGGCCACGGAGGAGCGGGCCCGGGCCCTCAGCGGTACCGGCAATTGCCTGCTGGAGGAGGAAAACCTAAGTGTGGATGCCACCAGACGGCTGGCGGCGGCGGTAATGGAAAGCTGCGGGGGCCTTTGCGCCGTGCTTTCCGACTGCGGGGCAGAGGGCATCCGCTATTGCCTGGGCCAGGTGGGAGGCGACTTAAAGGCCCTTACCCAGGCCTTAAATGAACGCTTCTCCGGCCGAGGCGGCGGAAAGCCCCATTTCGTCCAGGGCACTCTGCATGGCGACCTGAAAGAAATCAAAAGCTTCCTGGAAACTTATCTGAAATAGAAACCGCTGACAGGGTGAGGGCGACTTATTCCCCACCCTTAGTTCCTGTGGTAGCGGCGGGAATGTAGCCTTCCGAATAGCCTGTTACGGTGCCGTCCTCTCCAGGCTCCGGCATGGTCATCACATTCCACCAACCCAGGCCCACACCCAGGGAATGAAGATCAATACTGGAAGCCGGATTTCTATATACATAATAGTGTTCTGTAGTCAGGGCATCCCCCTTATCCAAAAACTTCAGACAGACGGCCGCCTGGGGACTATAAGCTTTCAAGGCATAAACCTGGGCCCTTAAATGCTCCACTTCACTCACATATTCCCCCGCTCCATTCTGCCAGCCCGCCTCCACCGTGACGCTGCCCAAAAGTTCTCCCACATATTGTGCCTCACAGGTCCGCTGAAGCACATAAGTTTGATAGTCCCCCCCAGTAATACGGGTTTGATATTGCTTTTCCAGTGCCAAATTTTCTACGAAGGTTGTTCCCAACGCCCAAGCCGTGGAGGCGGGAGGATTTTGTTCAGTATCAGTGGGGACAGCTGACCGCCGCTCTATCCAAGCGGGCAGCATGGACAGGCCTGCCACCATGATCAACGCCGCTGCAGATATAGCGACCAATTTGATCCAATGACGAACTCCATAACCCGATTCTGAGGATGGGATTCTTCCGCCTTCGGCCTCCTCCTTCAAATTCTCTTCTATGATCTCTTCACTCAAATTATTCAAGACATTATCCCAGAGTTTCATACGGTATAACCTTCCTTTTCCAATCTTTCCCGGAGCGCCGAACGCAAAGCCTTTAATTCCTTTTCCACCGTGGAACTGCTCAGGGACAAAAGCCCTGCCACCTCCGCCACGGGCCGGCTTTCATAATAACGCAGAAGAAAGATTCGGCGGCGGCGGGCCTCCTGCGCCCAGAGGAAATCTTCCAATATCCCGGAAATCTCCCGGGCCAGCAATTCATCTTCCACATCCGAACTGTCCGGCAGCACCTCTTCCAGCTCTTCCAGGGCCGCCAGGTGCTCCCGGGGCACCTCCTTTTCCCTGTTTTGCCAGCGCAGCCGCTTGATGCAGGCCCGCCTTAAGAGGGTGGTCATAAAAGCCTGAAGAGAGCGGGGCTTATGGGGCGGTATAGACTGCCAAAGCCCCAAAAGGGTATCGCTCAGCGCCTCCTCCCGGTCCCGGGCATCTCCCAGGAAGCGGGCGGAAAAATGCTCCATATAAGGGCCATATTGCCGGCGGATATCCTCTAAGGCTTCCTCCCGGCGCGCCTCCAGCCCGAGGATCAAGCTTTCGTCATTCATAATCTGCTCCTTGAAGGTCCTTCATCCTATATGTAGCGAAAAATCAGAAAACCCGTAATACAAAAGACCGCCGGCCCCGAAGAGCAAGCGGTCCTCTGAATAATAGTAGAGCGTAATATCAATCCCCTTCGCCCTCGGAATTGGGATCCATTAAAAGGCCTTCGGTATTGATATTATCATGTCTGGCGCAATAGCTGCAGAGGCGGGTCTTGCCGGCGGCAATGGCCTCTTCCACGGTGCCCCGGGTCAGGGAATCGCTGCGGTTTAAGTAGGGGCACTCCTTATTATCCTCCAGAGTATGACCCAGTGCCTCATCCGTCACATGGGTATGATATACCTTGCCGAAGGCAGTCCAGTAAACCGCCCCGGATACTGCTGCCTGGGCCGCTTCCTTCTCTTCGGCGGAAATGGGATTCCAGTCATGGCCGGCGAGACCGCCGATCAGCAGGGCTACCACCGCCGCGATAGTCGCAATAGTTTTGGTTTGTTTATCCAGATTCTTGTTGGTCAGCAGCAGGATAACCAGGGGCACAAAGGCAAAAACCGCCACAATCATCCCCATATTGTTCCACAGCCAGAATTTCAAGGCATTCTTTTTGGAGGCAGGGGCAATATGATTGGCCTTTTTCCATAATTGAGAGCCGATAATCAGGCAGACCAAATCCAGCACGATAAAAGCCAGCAGGGGAATCAGAGGATTAATCTTGGTGAAGGTGATTACACTGAAGGCCACCAATACCGCCAGAAGCTCAAAGGCTATGGCCGCCACCCAGAGCAGGATGGCCCCTACCCGCAGCCCCCCCGCATTGCCCACGGGCTTGGCGTTTTTAATATCGCTCAGGGTGCTTTCGCTGGCATTTTCAATTTTCTTTCTTTCAGCCATTTTCATCTCCTATCTTCTTAATTTGAAAGTGGGCATAAGCGCCTCAGGAAAAGTATATATGGCTTTGCCGGGAATTTCAATCAGTTTCTTAAGATACTTCTTGACAAATCCCCGGGAAGCGTCGCATAATTTCCTTATCAAGCAGGCAGAAAGGCCCGTGGAATCAAAGGAGATGAAAGATGGATATCAACACATTATTAGGCGCCCTGTTAAGCAATGACAAAATGAATGATGTAGCCACCCGGGCCAAGGCCTCTGAAAATGAAACCAAAAGCGTTCTGGGTTCCGCCCTGGGCCTGCTCACCGGTAATGCCTCCAACGGAAATCTGACCAGCGATATGCTGGGTTCCCTCACCGGCGATACGGACAGCGGAAGCCTGATCACCACCCTGCTGGGGGCCGGGGGTGCCGGCAGCGTGGCCCAGGAGAGCGGCGTCAGCGAAGATACCACCAATAATATTCTGGGTGCCGTGGCGCCCATGGTGCTGGGCTCCCTCACCGGCTCCGACAATAAGAAGAAGGGCGGGCTTTTGAGCATTCTCACCGGCCTTATGGGAGGCGGCAGTCTGGACAGCCTGGGGGATCTGGTGGGAGGCCTGTTCGGAACTGCCTCGGATGAAGCGGAAGAAGCCGTGGAAACGGTGACCGGAGCCGCGGCCAATGCCAAGGAAGAGGCCAAAACCGAGGCCAAAAAAGCCCAATCCGGCCTGATGGGTCTGATCGGAAAGCTCTTTGGCAAGAAATAATTGCCGGTTGAAAGCAAAGAGGCGGGCCAGGCCCGCCTCTTTCTTTGATTCACGATTCCTACTGCCTGTCGAAATAAGCTTTTCCTCCGCTGGGCTTAAAATAGGTGCGGATATAGCCATCCTTGGAAAGCACCACAAATTCATTGGTGGCGACGATGTAATACACATGGTCGCCATCTTCTTTTTCCGTTTTGTACAGGGCGGCCGGGTTGTTGATCACATCGCAGGCGGCTTTTTCGTAATCCTTGGCATTTTTAAAGCCCATTTCCTTCCCATGCTTATCGTAATGCTCATTTAAGAGCTTGCTGTTGCGGAAGGTATAATTCTTATAAGCCTTCGTGGTCTCAGCCGGGGTGGTGGCATTGGCCGCCGGATCCACAATACCGGCCTGAGTCTGGGACTGGGTCACCAAAGGCAGAGAGGCTTCAGCAGTATCCCCCTTGCCATCCCCGGAGTTCCCCGAAGAAAATCGACCGGATACCAGCAAATAAATCACCAGCACCGCCACAAGCAAGCTTATAATCTTTTTATAATCCAGTTTGAACCCGGAGGAGTTATTCTGTTTTCCCATGTCTTTTCCTTTCCTGTGTCATCCTGAGCGGAGCGAAGGATCCCATCACTGATTATGGGATTCTTCGTCACTGCGTTCCTCAGAATGACACGACAAGTCCCTCATTTTATTATTCCACATCTCTCTGGCTTCCGCCAGGGAGGCTTCATTGGCGCCCCCGGCAAAGTCTTCCTCCCGGCGCTGAAGGGGGTCGTCCTCCCAGCCGCAAACGGGGCAGATCTCATAAGCCCCCGGCTCCCGGAAATAATACTTTTTACAGACCGGACAGATCCGATCCGCCGGCCGCTCCAGATAATAGATTTTCTTTCCGGCCCGGTGGGCGTAGGCGATTTCCGAGGCCGTGCTCTCTCCGATATAGCCCCCCTGGTTGATCACGAAAATGGCCTCCGCCATATCGATCTTCCGTTTGTGCATATCGTCCAGCATGGCCTTGGTGCGGGTGAGGGTTCCCTCATCCATATTTTCCCAGACCTCTCCGTCCCCGCTGTGGCCGTAAAGCCCCACGGAGATCACGATATAGCCCTTTAAGGTGAGCTGTTTGTTCACCTCCTCGAAGGTTTTTCTAAAGCGGGTGCTGCCGCAAAGGGTGATAACAGGATATGTGGCCACAAAAAACTCCCTTCTGTAATCAATCCAGCTCCGGCAGATGCTTTTCTGCCAGTTCCAGAATCAAACCGCTTTTGACGATCCGCTCCGCCTCCCGGATGTCCGGCCAGATTTCCGTATCCGTTTCGTAGGACGGAATGGTTTCCCGCACTTTATCGTAAATGGCCTGGTGCAGAGGGGTGATCCCCTGACCGTGGGTGTTCAGCATCCGCCGGATATCAATGGCCTGGCAGGCGGTTAAGAGCTCGTCCGCCAGCACGCAATAGAGATTTTCCACAATTTGGGCCGCTTTCCGGGCGGCGGTGGTGCCCATGGATACAAAATCCTCCTGATTGGCGGAGGAGGGAATGGAATCCACACTGGCGGGATGGGCCAGCACCTTATTTTCCGACACCATGGAGGCCGCCGCATATTGGACGATCATGAAGCCGGAATTGACCCCCGCTTCCTTGGTTAGGAAGGGGGTGAGGCCGTTGGACAGGGCGGCATTTACCATGCGCTCCGTGCGGCGCTCGG
The DNA here is from genome assembly GCA_902783765.1 of uncultured Lachnospiraceae bacterium. Lineage (GTDB taxonomy): Bacteria > Bacillota > Clostridia > Lachnospirales > Lachnospiraceae > UBA6987. Next base: position 4,276 of record CACZSB010000188.1, on the reverse strand, counting down.
AAATGCTGGCCAGCTCGGAAGCGGCTATGCCCAGGGTATCGAAGGGAATGGCCATAGGCTCCCCATGGAAATTGCCCCCGGAGATCACGGATTCATCATCCGGAAAGATCAGGGGATTATCCGTCACCGCATTCAGCTCCCGGCTCACGATGGTTTCCACATATTCCAAGGCATCCCGCACCGCCCCATGGACCTGGGGAATGCAGCGCAGGGCGTAGGCGTCCTGGACCCGGTCCTTTTGGGCCTTGTCGATAATCTCGGAACTGTCCAGTAAAGTCCGCATCCGGGCCGCCACCTGGGACTGGCCCTTCTGGCCCCGGGCGGCGTGGATCCGCTCATCAAAGGCATTCTTCAGGCCCGTTAAGCCTTCAAAATCCAGAGAGGCGATAATATCCGCCATATCCGCCGCCCGCAGGGTATCATATAAAGCCAGGGCCCCCACGCTGGTCATGGCGCAGGTGCCGTTGGTCATGCCCAGGCCCTCTTTGGAAACCAGGGTGTCCAGGGTGGGAATCCCCGCCCGCTGCATGGCCTCCGCCCCGGGAAGAAGTTCTCCCTGATATTTCGCCTGGCCCCGGCCCAGCATGGGCAAGGTCATATGGGCCAGAGGTGCCAAATCCCCGGAGGAGCCCAGGGAGCCCTTTTGGGGAATCAGGGGCAGTACATTTTTATTCAGCATTTCGATGAGCATTTCCACCAGCAGCGGCCGCACCCCGGAAAAGCCGCCGCAAAGGGCGTTGGCCCGCAGCAACATAATGCCCCGGGTGACCTCGTCAGAATAGGGCTCCCCGGCGGCGGTGCAGTGGCTTAGGATCAGATTGGTGGAAAGCTGGTTGGACATGGCCTCCGGCACCGCCACCTTTTGGAAATCTCCGAAGCCGGTGGTGATACCGTAAGCCACCCGACCTTCCGCTGCGATTTTTTCCGTCAATGCCCGGGAAGCTTTCATCCGCTCCAGGGCCTCCGGGGCCAGCTTCACCGCCGCCCCGTGGCGGGCCACCGCCACAAAAGATTCCAGGGTCAGGCTGTGACCGTCCAATATTACTTCCTTTATGCTGTCAGGCATAATAAACCTCCGAAAAATAAAATAAAATGAATTATTGTATTATGCTGTCATTCTGAGGGCATAGCCCGAAGAATCCCATGGGCGGATGCAAGTCGCCCTCACCCGGCCCTTCGGGCCACCCTCTCCCGCGTCCGGGAGAGGGCAAGGAATTCCTTTGCCCCCCTCAGTATGACGCATGAATTCCTTCTACGAATTGACTCTTACAATCTCTCCCTTTTTAATCACCACATCCGCCAGGTTGCTGCCCAGGCGGTAGGGGAGATATTCCAGGGCCTGCGCCTGCCAGATCACCAGATCCGCCTGTTTGCCCACCTCCAGGGAACCCAATTTATCCGCCCGATTCATGGCGGCGGCTCCGTTCAAGGTCACAGCTGTGAGCATTTCTTCCGGCGTTAAGCGGTATTTCAAACAGGCCATGGTCATGGCTAATTGCAAATTAAGTCCGGGACAGGAGCCGGGATTAAAGTCCGACGCCACCGCCACCGGCACCCCGGCCTCTATCATGGCCCGGGCGGGAGCAAAATCCGCCCCCAGATAAAAGCTGGTCATGGGCAGCAGGCAGGCAATGGTGCCCCCTTTTGCCATGGCCTGAATGCCGCTTTCCCGGCAGGCAATCAGATGCTCTGCGGAAATGGCCCCAAGCTCCGCCGTCAATTCCGCGCCCCCAATGGCTTCGATTTCATCGGCGTGAATTTTGGGCGTCAGGCCATGCTTTTTCCCGGCTTCCAGAATCTTACGGGATTCCTCAGCGGTGAAAACGCCTTTCTCACAGAACACATCGCAAAACTCCGCCAGCTTTTCCTGAGCAACCTGGGGAATCCATTCTTCGCAAAGCAGGCGGATATATTCTTCTCTGTTTTCCTTATATTCCGGCGGCAGGGCATGGGCCCCCATAAAAGTAGGCGCTAGATCCAGGGGCATCTCCGCCTGCAAAGAGCGAATCACCTGCAGCTGCTTTAATTCCGTTTCCCGGTCCAGGCCGTAGCCGCTTTTGGCTTCCACCGCCGTAACGCCATAGGAAAGCATCTCCAAAAGGGCCTCCTTGGCCTTTTCCTTTAGCTCTTCCTCCGAGGCAGAGCGGGTGGCTTTGACCGTAGACAATATGCCGCCTCCCATGGCCAGGATCTCCAGATAACTGGCGCCGTGAAGCTTTAAACCGAATTCATTTTCCCGCCAGCCGCCGAAAACCAGGTGGGTATGGGCATCCACCAGGCCCGGGGTCACCAGACGGCCGCCGGCGTCGATGGCCAGGCCCGGAAAGCCCTCCAGATCCGGGCCGGGGCCCTGGCCGATTTCGCTGATCTGGCCCTCTTCCGCCAGGATCCAGGCATTTTCCAGCTTTTGGATCTCCCCCTGGGCTGCCCCGCCCCGGGCGCTTTTTCCCACAGGGGTGGCCAGGAGGCCGATGTTGTATATTAAGGTTTTGTGCATATATAGTAGTCCTCCAGTCGCCCTCACCCGGCCCTTCGGGCCACCCTCTCCCGCGTCCGAGAGAGGGCAAAGGCTTATTCCTCCAGCACCTTGCGGATTACATCCTCCTCCGCCTCGTAGGGCAGGGTGATGTGGTCGGTGCCGGCATTTAATTCATTATATTCCGCGGCCACGGCCATGGCGTTTTCATTCCGGGCCCAGCTGCGGCGAGCCACCCCCACCATGGTATCCCAGGGCATGGACATGCGGAGGATGGTATCCACCCGCTCGGAGCCGTCCAGCACCATGCCGAAGCCCCCGTTTATGGCATTGCCGATGCCGGTGCCGCCCCCGTTATGCAGGGCAATATAGCTCATGCCCCGGGCCGCATTCCCTGCAAAGCACTGGGTGGCCATTTCCGCCATGATATTGGAGCCGTCCTTGATATTGGAGGTCTCCCTGAAAGGGGCATCCGTGCCCCCGGTATCGTGATGATCCCGGCCCAAAATCACCGGGCCGATCTTTCCTTCCCGAACCATCTCATTGAATTTCAGGGCGATATTCATGCGGCCCAGGGCGTCCTGATACAGGATCCGGCACTTGGTACCCACCACCAACTGATTCTTTTTGGCATCCCGGACCCAGACATAATTATCATAATCCTGATACCGTCGGTTGTGGGCCAGGATATATTCCGCCGCCGCTCCGTCTGTGGCATCCAGATCCTCCTGCCTGCCGGACAGGCAGCACCAGCGGAAGGGTCCGTAGCCGAAGTCAAAGAGCTGGGGCCCCAAAATATCCTCCACATAGGAAGGAAATACAAAGCCCTCCAGATCGTCCACCCCATTTTTGCATACGGCTTTCACCCCGGCGTCATAGACCGCCTTCAAAAAGCTGTTGCCGTAATCGAAGAAATAGGTGCCCCGCTCATGGAATTTGCAAATCATTTCATAATGATGCCGCAGGGTGGCGTCCACCAGCTTCCTAAAGCCCGCCGGATCGTTTTTCAGCATGGCGGTGCGCTCCTCGAAGCTTAAGCCCTGGGGACAGTAGCCCCCCTCATAGGGCACATGGCAGGAAGTCTGATCGCTCATCAGATCCACCTGCACATTGTTTTGATACAGATATTCCAAAAGGTCTACGATATTGCCGTGATAGGCCACGGCGCAGGGAGTGCCCGCCGTCTGATGTTCCCGGGCGATTTTCAGAGCCTCCGGAAGAGAGGCGGTCTTGTGGCTCACCCAGCCCTGCTCATAGCGGGTATTGATCCGGGATTCATCTACTTCCGCAATAATGGAGGCCGCTCCGGCAATCTCCGCCGCTTTCCCCTGGGCGCCGCTCATGCCCCCCAAACCGGCGGATACAAATAACTTGCCCGCCAGATTTCCGTCCTGGGGAATACCCAGTTTCAGCCGCCCCGCGTTCAGCAGGGTATTGAAGGTGCCGTGGACGATGCCCTGGGGCCCGATATACATCCAGCCCCCGGCGGTCATCTGGCCGTAATTGGCCACCCCCAGAGCCGCCGCCCGGTTAAAGTGGGGCAGGTCGTCAAAGGTGCCGATCATCAAACCGTTGGTAATAATTACCCGGGGAGCCAGCCTGTGGGAGCGGAACAGCCCCAGTGGGTGGCCGCTCATTACCACCAAAGTCTGCTCCTCCGTCAATTCTTCCAGATATTTCTTAATCAGCCGGTACTGCATCCAGTTCTGGCATACCTGGCCGGTTTCCCCGTAGGTGGTCAGTTCATAAGGATAGAGGGCTACATCGAAATCCAGGTTGTTGTCTATCATCACCTGAATC
>CACZSB010000187.1 GCA_902783765.1 uncultured Lachnospiraceae bacterium | reverse complement strand
GCGGCGGATCTCGCTGACAAAGCGGCGGTTGATCTCATCCACGATCTGATAAACCCGGGGCAGCAGCCGGGAAAAGAGGTCGATGGGCCACTTTTCCGAGGCCTCCGCCATAATGGTATGATTGGTATAGGCACAGGTTTTGGTGGTGATATCCCAGGCCTCATCCCATTCCAGATCATAATCATCCAGCAGGATGCGCATGAGCTCCGCCACCGCCACCGCCGGGTGGGTATCATTCATCTGGATGCACACCTTTTCGTGAAGGCCGTGGATATCATCATGGGTCTCCATATAGCGTTCCACCGCCCGCTGCAGGGTGGCGGATACGAAGAAATACTGCTGTTTTAGGCGCAGCTCCTTGCCGGTGTAATGATTGTCGTTGGGATAGAGCACCTTGCAAATGGTTTCCGCCGTGTTTTTCGCTGCGTCCGCCCCGGCGTAGTCCCCGGCATCGAAGGAGGCCAGCTCCAGCTGCTCCACCGGCTCCGCGCTCCAAATGCGCAGGGTGTCGATAATGCCGTTTTCATAACCAATCACCGGCATATCATAGGGAACCGCCAGCACGGAATAATACCCCTCGTGGATAAATCGCACCCGGCCGGAATTGTCGTATTCTCCCCGGGTGTAGCCTCCGAAGCGCACCTCCTTGGTGTGGGAATCCCGGCGCACCTCAAAGGGGTTGCCGTTCTTTAACCAGTTGTCCGGCATCTCCTTCTGGAAGCCGTCTTCGATGACCTGACGGAACATGCCATATTTATATCGAATGCCGCAGCCATAAGCGGGATAGCCCAGGGAAGCCAGGGAATCCAGAAAACAGGCCGCCAGCCGACCCAGGCCGCCGTTGCCCAGGGCCCAGTCCCGCTCCTGATCTTCAATGAGATTCAGGTCGATGCCGTGTTCCTCTAAGATTTCCTTTACCGCCTGCTGAGCCCCCAGGTTGATCAGGTTGTTGCCCAGGGCCCGGCCCATAAGGAATTCCATGGACATGTAATAAACCATTTTCCGGTCTTCGGCCTTCACCCGCTTCTGGGTTTCCGTCCAGGCTTCCATGAATTGCTCCTTCAGAGCCATGGAAAGGGCTGTGTAGATTTGTTCCGGGGTGGCTTCCTCCACGCCGGAGACCATCTGCAGCTGAAGGTATTCCTTCATGCTTTTTTTCAGTGTGTTTTTGTTGATTGTAAGTTTGCTCATGTTTTCTCTTTCCTTTGTTGGGATCCTTCGCTGTCGCTCAGGATGACACGGCTGGGCATCCTTGCCCTCTCCCTCGTCAGGGAGAGGGCAAGGAGTCGCCTCCGCCCGGCCGGCTGAACAATACTTTTTGAGACCCTTTTTGTGGTCGAAAAAAGTTTTCGTTCAGACCGGACGGGCTAAGACACGCTCTTACAGCTTTTCTACTCCTAAGGTCACGGTCTCCCCGTTGATATTCCATTCCTTGGTATATCCTGCCGCTTCTCCGGCCTTCACTTCTTTCGCCAGCACCTGGGCGGCGATATCCTCGCCCAGCTTGGCAAAGATCTCCTCAATCACCGGATTTCCCTGATGGCTCAGGCGGATCCGGTCCGTCACCTCAAAGCCCGCCTCCTTCCGCATAGTCTGAACCTTGGAGACGATCTCCCGCATGAAGCCCTCTTCGATAAGCTGGGGCGTCAGGGTGATATCCAGCACCACGGTGCAGTCACCCTCTTGTTCCGCGGAAAAGCCTTCCCGTTTGGCGCTTTCAATCAGCAGATCTTCTTCCAGAAGCTCTGCCTCCCCGGTGGAAAGGGTCAGTTTCAGCACCCCTTCCGCCTTCAGCTGGGCCATGGCCGCCCGGCCGTCGATCCCCGCCAAAAGCTCCCGGATTTCATTTAACTGCTTCCCAAACTTAGGCCCTAAGGTCCGCATCTGGGGCTTAAAGGAATAGCTCACAAACTCTTCCGCATTGTCCGTATATTCCAGGCTCTTTACATTCAATTCTTCGGCGATGATGGCGTCATAATACTGGCTCAGCGCCTTGGGGGCCTTTACCATCATCCGGGATAAGGGCTGCCGATTCTTCACCGCCGCGCTGTTCCGGGCCGCCCGGCCCAGGGATACCAGCTTCACCGCCAGATCCATTTCCTTTTCCAGCTCCGGATCGATTAAGCTCTCATCCGCCACGGGATAATCGCAGAGATGAATGCTCTCTTCGCTGCCGGGAAGCACCGGCCGCACGATATTTTGATAAATGGCCTCCGTCATAAAGGGCACCATGGGGGCCGCCAGCAGGCTTACAGTATAAAGGGCCTCAAAGAGAGTCATGTAAGCATTTACCTTGTCCTCTTCCATGCCGGAAGCCCAATAGCGGTCCCGGCAGCGGCGCACATACCAGTTGGAGAGATCCTCCACAAAGGCCGCCAAAGCCCGGGAAGCCTCCGTCACATGGTATTCATCCAGGGCCTTATCCACCACCTTGATCAGGGTATTCAGCTTGGAGCGGAGCCAGCGGTCCATCACCGGCAAATCCTTAGGCTGCCACCTGCCCTCCGTCATATATTTCGAAGGATCAAACTGATCGATCTCCGCATACAAAGTATAAAAAGCGTAGCTGTTCCACAGGGTGCTCATAAACTTGGAGCGGCCCTCCAGCACCGCCTCCTCGGAGAAGCGCTTGGGCAGCCAGGGGGCGGAACTGTTGTAGAAATACCAGCGGATGGCGTCCGCCCCGAATTTCTCCAGGGCCTCAAAGGGATCCACCACATTGCCCTTGGATTTGGACATTTTCTGGCCGTTTTTATCCTGCACCAGCCCCAGCACGATGACATTTTCATAGGGGGATTTGTCAAAAAGCAAAGTCCCCTCCGCCATCAGGGAATGGAACCAGCCTCTTGTCTGATCCACCGCCTCGGAGATGAAGGCCGCCGGGAATTGCTGCTCAAATTTCTCCTTGTTTTCAAAGGGATAATGATGCTGGGCGAAGGGCATGGCCCCGGAGTCAAACCAGCAGTCGATCACCTCCGGCACCCGGTGCATTTCCCCGCCGCAGTCCGGGCACTTCAAGGTGATATCATCCACATAAGGCCGGTGCAGCTCCATGGTCTCCACCGCCGGATTGCCGCTTCTTTCCATGAGTTCCGCCCGGCTTCCGATGCACTCCCGGTGGCCGCAGCCGCATTCCCAAATATTTAGGGGCGTGCCCCAATAACGGTTCCGGGAAATGGCCCAGTCCTGGATATTTTCCAGCCAGTTGCCAAAACGGCCCGTGCCGATGGATTCCGGCAGCCAGTTCACTGTATTATTATTCTTTACCAGGTTCGCCTTGTAATCGCTTTCCCGGATATACCAGGAATCCCGGGCGTAATAAATAAGAGGGGTATCGCAGCGCCAGCAGTGGGGATATTCATGTTCGAACTTGGGCGCGTCGAATAAAAGTCCCGCCTTTTCCAGATCCTGCAAAATCACCGGATCCGCCTTTTTCACAAACTGGCCTGCGTAAGGAGTCTCCGCCGTCATTTCTCCCTTGCCGTCCACAAACTGCACGAAGGGCAGGCCGTAATGGCGGCCCACATTGGCATCATCCTCACCGAAGGCAGGGGCGATATGGACGATGCCCGTGCCATCGGTCATGGTTACATAATTATCGCAGGTGACGAAGAAGGCCTTTTCGCTGCGGTTCTTCGCCACAAAATCCCCGGTAAAATCAAAGAGGGGCTCGTATTCCTTATATTCCAGGTCCTTGCCCTTGAAGCGCTCCACGATCTGCCATTTCAGGGCTTCGGACTCGTCCCCAGGCTCCGGGCTGCCCAGCACCACCGGGGCCAGGGCCTCCGCCAGATAATAGTTGTGATTCTCCGCCGGCACAAAGGCCTTGATATAAGTCTCCTCCGGGTTCACGCAGAGAGCCACGTTGGAAGGCAGGGTCCAGGGGGTGGTGGTCCATACCAGGAAGAAGGCATTTTCCTCCCCCTTCACCTTGAAGCGGGCAATGGCGGAGCGCTCCTTCACGGGCTTATAGCCCTGGGACACCTCCGCCGTGGACAGGGGGGTGCCGCAGCGGGGACAATAGGGCACAATCTTAAAGCCCTTGTACAGCAGACCTTTTTTCCACAGTTCGGACAGGGCCCACCACTCGGACTCGATATATTCGTCGTGATAGGTCACGTAGGGCTTATCCATATCCGCCCAGAAGCCCACGGTGTCGGAGAACTGCTCCCACATTTCCTTGTATTTCCACACGGATTCCTTGCACTTTTTGATGAAGGGCTCGATGCCGTAGGCCTCGATCTGCTCCTTGCCGTTTAAGCCCAGAGCCTTTTCCACCTCCAACTCCACGGGCAGACCGTGGGTGTCCCAGCCCGCCTTTCGGGGCACATAATAGCCCTTCATAGTGCGGTAGCGGGGAATCATGTCCTTAATGACCCGGGTTTCCACATGACCGATATGGGGCTTGCCGTTGGCGGTGGGGGGGCCGTCATAGAAGGTATAGCAGGGCCTGTCCTTCCGGCCCTCTTCGGACTTTTCGAAGATCTTGTTCTCCTTCCAGAACTTTAAGACTTCCTTCTCGCGGGCTACAAAGTTTTGATCCGTGGGGACTTTGTTGTACATGATATCTCTCCTTTTCTTTCTTGCCCTCTCCCGGAAGCGGGAGAGGGGTGGCACGGCCCTGCGGGGCCGTGACGGGGTGAGGGCGACTGATCAGCGACCTCTTTGTATTGTTAAACTGCTATCTACGGATAGGTGATGGTGCAAAAGCCGTAGCTTTCTGCCTTTTTACAATAAAGCATTCATGGGATCCTTCGCTGTCGCTCAGGATGACACAAAACAAAAAACCCGCCCCAAACGGGACGAGCCGACTCGCAAAACCACCCATTTGGCGTCTGCAAACACAGACCCTCCGCGCTAACGGGCGGAACCCGGCCGGGCCTACTGACTTTCGTGTTCGGGCGGCGGCTCCGGAGTGACCTTCACACTTGCGCTACCGGCACCGGTTCTCAGCTCACCCGGCTCTCTGTGGCTTTCATCACAAGGCTACTCTCTCCATCATTGCCTTTTGGGATATTCAATTACCAGAAAATTATAGGAAATGAACCCTTGTCTGTCAAGTGTTTTGTGACAGCCTTCGGGGCATTATCCTTCGTTCAATTTGCGGAGGATTCGATAGGTTCTGCGGTAATTCTCGTCCCGGCCGCTGTCCATCAGCCCCTGAATCTCGCTGTATATTCCAGGGTCTTCAAACAGGGGATATAACCAGGGGGCGTAGCGGCTGCCGCTTCCCGCCCGAAGCTCCTCCAAAAAGGAATCCAGACTCTGGCTCTTTTTGTAGCTGCGTCCTACCGAATCCGTGGCAGCATCCAGACAATCCGCACAGGCCACAATGGCAATCACGTTTTTAATGGGAGAAGCTTCCATATCAAAGGCTTCGGGATAGCCGCCGCCGTTGTTGTACCACTTGTGATGTCCCAGGGCCACATCCACATAGGGGGCTGTGAAGGCGTGCTTGGCCAGCAGGGCCGCCCCAGCCTGGGGATGAAACCGAATCAGCTCTCTTTCCTACTCCATCAAATCCCGCCCGTAGTTCATAATGGGCTCCGCCACCAGCAACTTGCCGAAGTCGTGGCAGAGGGCCGCATGATATACAAAATCCTCAATCCGCTCGGCATTGGCCCGGATCTCCTCCACATCCGCCAAACCCAAAACTCCCAAAAACAGGGCGGGATCTTTCCGGATCAAATGATGGGCCAGACAGCGGGCCAGGGAGGCCACGCTCAAGCCGTGGATATAAGTGGAAGGATGAAAGGAAGCGATAATGCTCTGGCACATATCCTCAAAGGAAATTGCCCCGGGAACGTCCACAAAAAGCGTCAGCGCGCTGGAAGCATCCACCAGAAGGTAACCAAAAAGATTGTCCTTCGGCGCCAGGTGCACATAGTCGATCAGCCGGGCATAGACCCTGGCCAAAAAGGCCTTGTCCGCCTCATCCATGCCCTTTTCCCCCACCAGAAGGAGGTATTCCCGGATATCGTTCATCACAACCGTGGGCATATCTTGGGAAAAATCAAAATCCTCGAAGGAGTCAAAAATCCCCCGCAATTCCCCCTTGTAGTCATGAATATCACAACGGCCGGTCAGATATTCATTTCTTTTGAAATGAAGCGGCAACTCTTTGACGATTGCCTCAATGGCAGGGGAATCGGGCTCAATGAAGCGAAAAGCTTCCTTCATCTCCGCGGCGCAGCGGTAAATCTCCTCCAGTCCCGGCTCATCGAAGCCCGCCGCGTTATTGTCATCCGTCAGGCTGGCAATATATTCCAGAACCCACGTCCGATTGGCATCCCAATCGATCTCCAACGGTATTTTCTTTTGGAAAAGAGGATCGGAAACCAGACGAAGAAAGTCCAGCATACCACTTAAAATCTTTTTGCTCCGCCATGCTTCTTTTTCCTTGTCATCGAAGATACAAGCGAGAAACAGGCGCAGATTGAAAGCGGTTTCCCGTATCAGATAATACTTCGCATTGTCTGGCAGTGAATCAAAACGATTCTCTTCCAACAGGCCGGTCATGGTATTGACCGCAGCCCAGCCTTCCTCACGGTAGTCCAGTACATTGGCGGAGCGGAAGCGCATATAGGTCAGATGGTAGGTGGATGCAATTATGAAATTGAGGGCCCGCATACGAAGGGCATTATCATCGGTCCTCTCCGCCTCCCGCAGCATACGCTTGCCCAGGCGGTAAAGCAGCACCCCATCGGCGTGACTGATGGTGGCTGCGTCAAAGAGCTTTCGGCAGAAATCCGACCAAATCGCAATGGTGTCCTGATCCAGCGGTTCATCGCTCAGCAGCAGGGGAAAACAATGCCGGGCCAGGATACGGTTATTATCCTCCGCCAGCTCGCCGATGGCAGCGAAGTTTTCCAGCAAACATTTACGGTAATCATTTTCGTCAGACAGATTTGAAACCCGGGGGGCGGAAAGCTCTCGGATCTGCTTTGTTTGCTCAATATAACGATTGAATTCGTCGGCACTGTTCTTATGCGTATCCATTCTCCTATCCTATCACAGATGCCCCTTCCTTGCAAGAAAAATACGTCTGGAAACAGGCGGCCCGGCGGGGATGATTCAGCTTAATAGCCCCAGCTGCTTAAGGGCAAAAATAGCCAAAAACAAGGTGAAAAGGGAGAAAAAGGTGGTGGTGGAAATAATTTCCCCGGCCATTTCTCCGTCACATTCATAGGCTGATGTCATGGGAAAAACAATCACTGCGGAAGGGGCGCCGAAACACAGCAGCACACTTACCAGATCCCGCTGACCCCAGCCCGCCAATAGAGGGAATATCATCATCAGGCAGGGCAGCAGAACAATCTTGAAAAAACTGATGCGGAACACATTTCGGCTGTTGGCCTTCAGATGGGCCAGCCGCAGCCTGGCCCCCAGCAGCATAAAGGCCAGAGGTATCACCGGGGCCGACAAATCCGTCACCATTTTTTGAAGAATCTGAGGGCGGGGAAGCTTAAAAAGGGTCCAGGCAATGCCCAGCAGCACCCCAATGAACAGGGGCGTTTTTAGTAATCCCTGTACAAGTTTCCCTAAGGAAATGCGTCCTCCCGCCTCCGCCGAGCCCCGCTGCTGGCGCACCTTGGCGCGGTAGTATTCCATCAGGGGAATACTGATCACATTAAAGAAAACCATTCCCACCGCCAGGGAAAAAACCACCTCCGGTACGTCCTCACCGAAAATCCCCCGTCCCAGGGGCATGGCAAACAGGATGGCATTGCCCCGGTAGCCTGCATGGATCATGGCTCCCTGTCTGGCCGGGTCCTTTTCCATCTGGGGCACAATAAGCAGCAGAAAGAT
>CACZSB010000186.1 GCA_902783765.1 uncultured Lachnospiraceae bacterium | reverse complement strand
AGTGCGGGTGGAAAGCAGGCTTCTACCTTCATTTCCGGCAATCAGCACCCCTTCATCCTCGGGCACCACCCCCACCAATTCCGTACCCAGCACATCGGATATATCCTCCGGCGTCATGAGCACACGGCTTTTGGTCAGCTTGTAACGAAGGCGGTTAACCAATACAAAACGGTCTTTTACCCCGGCGCCGCCCATGAGATACAGCACTTTATCCGCATCCCGCACGGCGGTAATACTGGGATTGGTCACCACAATACCCTCATCTGCGCAGGCACAGGCGATTTGAAAATAGTGACCCACACCGGCAGGACAATCCAACAAAACCATATCAAAGGCTTCCCGAAGCTCCCGGCAAAGCTTAATCATGGATTCCTCCGTCACCAGACTCAGATCCATATTTTGGGAAGCAGCCAGCAGATACAGCCCCGGGCGGTTCTCATCCTCGGTGAGGGCCTCCTGCCAGCTTAAGGAGCCGGTAAAATAATCTCCCAGATGATTCAGGACCCGGGTCTCCATGCCCAGCAGCACGTCAATATTCCGCAGCCCCATATCCAGGTCCACCAAAAGCACTTTCTTCCCCTGGGCAGCCAGGGCCTCTCCCAGACCCACGGCCATGGTGGTCTTCCCCACGCCGCCCTTACCGGATGCGATTGTGATGACTCGTCCCATTTTATCTCCTGCTATTCGTTAATGTTATTACCGCCGATATCGCGGGCTTCACCGGATAGAATATCCTCCAGGGTAATATAACCGAAATAATAATCATATATATAACTGCCCAGCTCCGTGGCATTACCGGAGGTGTAACCGTTGGGGATGGTGGTGGAAACACTGATTCGGGGGCTGTCATAGGGGGCAAAGCTCACAAAGGTTGTATGGTCCGGCCGGGCCTTGTTTTCCTCGGCGGTACCGGTTTTTCCGGCGGCATCCACATGATCCGTCCAGATATCGGCCATACCGCCGTGGGTCAGCACCAAATGCATTCCATCCCAAATGGCGTCCCAGGTTTCATCCCGAAGAATAGTCTTGGAGGCCAATTCTCCCCGATAACTCTGCACCAGCTCCCCCGCCGGTGTATTCCGATGGTCCAGTAGGGTAAGATTATAAATGCTTCCCCGGGTGGCAATGGTGGTCACATATCGGGCCAGGTGGGAACAGGCAAAAAGATTTGTACCCTGGCCGATGGCAGAGGTCAGAACCGAGGTGTCGGAAATCACCGGATCATATTCCGCAATTTCAATACCGGACTTCTCACCCAACCCTAAAAGGGAGGCATAGCGGCGCAGGGTGACCATACCGGCGGAGTCACTGTATTCTCCGTCCATGGTGGCCAGGGCATAGCTCACCTGGGCAAAATAGTCATTACAGGAGTACATCAAGGCTTCAGCCAGACCGATTTCTCCGTGATTATTTGGATAAAACCAGCATTTTACTTCCATACCGGCAGCGGCAAATATGCCTTTGGTGGTAATACGGGTCTGGGCTTCCACCACCCCTTCTTCCAGGGAAGCCGCGGAGGTTACCATCTTAAAGGAAGAACCGGGAGCTGTCCGGGCCTGGGTGGCGGAATTAAACAGAGGCGTGGACTGATCGGAAACCAGAGAGTCATAATAGCCGCTTTCATAAATCCGGTTGTTATCATAGCCCGGGTAGGAAACCATGGCCAGAACCTGACCGTTGGTCACGTCCACCACCGTGGCGGAGGCAGAATAGGGATCCAGAGCCAGCTGGGCCGGGGTGATTTCCACGCTTTGCAGCTTATCCCGCAGGAATTCAAAGGCGGTTTTCAGGGAACGGCCCTGAAGCAAGGCCTGATATTTCTCATCCGGCTGAATCATCCCCTGTTCAAACATGGCCAGGGCGATATCACAGCAGTTGATGATATCTTCTTCGATCAGCTTTTCGTATATTTTTTTGGAAAAGGCGTCGGAGTTTTGGAGCCGCATAATAATCAGATCCACCAGAGAACGGTATACATCCTCCATACTGCTGTATTTGTCCCCCAGCTTCAAAAGGGTCAAATCGACCCATTCCGCTTCCACAGCCCCCCGAAGGTATTCCTGAAGGCTGATACTGCCATCGGTACGATAGTTCTTGTACAGGGCCGAATCCGTATCAATGCGGCTGCGGATCAGAATCTGATCAGCCAGAAGAACGTCATATAATTTATCGTAATAGCTTTTTAAATCATCGCTTAATTCCTGATAAGTTAAGGCCCCCGACTCCGTAAGCTGAATTTTCAGTTCATCCAAAATATGACTTTGCCTTTCATCAAAGGTAACAAAAAGCCGGGCCTGGGCCGATCCCTGCTCCCCCTGGTGGAATTGGCGCATATTCACCACATTGTTGTTGATGATTTGGAAATAGGCGGTTTTTACGGGAATCAAGTGCTCGGGATTCTCTTCTTCCGCATCCTCTTCCACTGGCGGCACCTCCATCACCAGGTGATTGATTAAAATACCCGCCAGTTTTTGTTCCAAAAGATAATAAATCCCTTTTTGAAGATCCGCATCAATGGAAAGGTAAATATCATCCCCGGCGGTGGCTTCCACCACGGATGCAATTTGCTTGAGCTGTCCCAGATTGTTTACATTCACCGTCTGGCGGCCGTTCTTTCCATGGAGAAACAATTCCATGCTGGCCTCCACCCCAGTTTTTCCCACCATATCTCCGGTATAATACTCGCCCCCCTGGGCATTCAGGGTTTCAATTTCTTCGGCACTGGCGGAACCGGTATACCCCAGAATATGACAGAGAAACACCGCATCATTGTAAATTCGGCGGGTGCCCTGGGCAATATCCACCCCCAAAAGCTCCCCGGCATGCTCCCGAATCGCCGCCACGGTTTCAGGCTTCACGTCGGTGGAAACCACCGTGGGAATATATCGCATATAATAATTTCCGTACATGCTGTAACGGATATAAATCAGCTTCATGGCGGTTTCCAAGGAAATCTCGTATGGCTTCCCGTTGGCGTCTTCCCCTACCCCGAAACGGTTCGCATAATAATCAAAGATTTCCTGGGCCGTGGTGGCCATTTCAAACTCGGAAAGCTGGGACACGCTGGTGCGGCCGTACATATCACGAAGAAAACGAAGCCTGGCATTTTCCGAGGCGAAGTTTTCCCGAATGATTCCTTCCTCATCCACATAAAGGCCAAAATTGGGGGTCACCGTTTCTCCGAAACGATCCAGGATTTCAATAAGCCTCAGCAGCATTTCGTTGCGCTCGTAGCCGTTCTGATAGCTGCCGTTGTCGCTGACAATCACGTTTTCCACCAGCTGATTATAGGCCAGCAGCTTGCCGTTCCGGTCATAAATCCGCCCCCGGGTGGGACTTAAAACCACCGTCCGGGTGATAATCTCCTCCACATTCTTTTGGGCAGAGGCTCCCTCCACCACCTGAAGTCTGTACATTCTGGCCCCCAGGATTCCAAAAAGAATCAGGAATAACAGGGTCAGAGGGAATAGACGCGAGGTGACAATCTGTTTGGCTTTATATAATAAATAATCAGCAAATTCCTTAAGCATAATTCCTGGCTTTCCTGGATTCCCATTTTTGAATCAGCTCTTCCACCCGGCGAATCAGGGGATAAAGCAAAAGCGTCATAATCCCCGTATATAACAGCTCCGGCAGCGCCACATTGCTCAGATATGATCCAAAGCTTCCGTATCCGTTAATCAAAAAGGCAAAAACATAAATGCCGATATGATATATCAGAATACTGAAAAGACAAAGCAGCAGGGGCAGGTTCACAAAATCCGTATAATACAGATTCCCGATCAGTCCCATGCCGTAGCCTAAAACCGAGTACATAAGGGCCGTAAATCCGATGGTGTTTCCGAAAAACAAATCATTTAAAAGACCGCAGAAAAAGCCGATCAGCATCCCCTCCAATGACCCTCGGATAAAGCCGAATGAAAATACCAGAATCATCAGAAGATTCGGCACTGTCATAATTAAAGAAGATGCGGCAAAGATATTATTCTGAATCAAAAAGAAAACCAGAATCAGAAGGACATAGGAAATCACTCGTTTCATCTCAGTCCTCCACCTTCTTTAAGGTCAAAATCACCTGGACCATATCCAGCGCGTCAAAATTGGCCACCGGCCGCAGGGTTCCGGAACGGGTCAGCTGATTGGAATCCGCGGAGATACTTTCCACATACCCAATCAGAAGGCCGGGCAGATAAATGTCACTGATATTGGAGGTGACCACCATGTCCCCCCGGGCAAGATCCGAATCCAGGCTAACATTCTGTATGGCCAAAAGCCCCTGACTATACAAATCCAAATCTCCGGCCACAAAGAAGGTCCCGCCGCTGCGGGTGCTCATGGCGCTGACATACTGGCCGCTGTTGATAATGGTATTGACTGTGGCATAATGGTCCCCCACAGCGGTTACGATTCCCACAAGACCGCCTCCGGCCAGCACGTTCATCCCCACCTGGATGCCCTCTTTTTCACCCTTATCGATCATAAAGGATTGGAACCAGTTTCCGGAGCTTTTGCCGATAATATGGGCTCCCAACGTGCCGTAATCCGGATACTGCTCCTTCATGTCCAGAAGAATCCGCAGCTCTTCCAGTTCCTTTTCGTTCAGCTTAAGCGCCGCATTTTCCTTGCGAAGCTGGGCCAGTTCCTGGGCCATTTGACTGTTGGCCTCCTGAACCTGACTCAGCTCCCGCCATTTCTCAATACGGCCAAAGAGATAGCTGCCTGCCTGATTCATGCCACGCTGCATGGGCATCAGCACCGAGCTGATGGTCCCCCGCAGAAAGTTATTGAAGCCCGGGCTGAAGGAGCTGACCAGCATCAGAAACAGACAGATGCCTATCAGAATCAGCAAGCCGCCCCGGGGGGCGTTTCTCCGGCGATTTTCATTCATAATCTCTCCTGTAAGCGGGGGCTGATATAGCCTTGCTCCCGCATGCTTATGTAACAATGATCTCCGATGATGATATGGTCCATCACCGGTATCTGCAACAATTCTCCGGCCCGTACCATCCGCTCGGTCAATTGAATATCTGCCGAGGAGGGTGAAGGATCTCCGCTGGGATGGTTATGAAGCAACACCAGATATACGGCTCCGTGGCGCAGGGCCTCCAGAAACAGCTCCCGGGGGGAGGCCAATGAAGCATTCACCGTACCCAGGGACAGAACCATTTCCCGCAGAAGTCGGTTCTTGGTATCGAACATGGCCACATGCATTTCTTCCTGGGCCAGATAGCACATGTCCTCCATAAAATAGGCGGCAATGGAAGCAGGATTGCCCATGGTCACCGCCGGCCGCCTGAGAGACTGGCTGATCCTTCGGCACAGTTCAGCCGCCGCCACCAGCTCCACCGCCTTCACCGTTCCGATGCCGGGCAGTCGCCGCAATTCCGTCTGGGACAGGCTCATTAGGCAGGATAAACCATCTCGCTGTCCGTAGCGTTCCAGCAGCGTCCGGGCCAAATCCAGGGCCGAAAGACCCCCTCCGCCGCTTCGGATAATTACAGCCAAAAGTTCCGCATCCGAAAGGACTTCGGGGCCGCGGCTTTGGCATTTCTCATAGGGCCGCTCGGAGGGCGGCAGGGATTTCATGGTATTTACAGATTTCAAACTGACTCCCCGTCTCTCCGAAAACCCTGTGAGGGAGGATATTATTTTATCACAGCGTCATTCCCTCGTCCACCAGTTTCTGTACAGAGGATAGAACGCCGATTTTGGCATGCTGCCAGCTTAAGCCCCCTTGATAATAAACCCGGTAAGGGGGCCGCAGGGGACCGTCTGCCGAAAGCTCTATGGAGGAGCCCTGAATAAAGGTGCCCGCCGCCATAATCACCGGGTCTTCATAACCCGGCATATCCGAGGGAACAGGTTTTACAAAGGAATCCACCGGCGCTGCCTGCTGAATACCGGCACAAAAGGCCAGCAAGTTTTCCGGCGTTTGAAGCGCAACGGACTGTATAATATCATTTCTGGGGTCCTCTACCCCGGGATAAACGGCAAAGCCCAGGGATTCATAATATGCGGCGGCAAAAACAGCTCCTTTTAAGGCTCCGGCCACAACCCCCGGCGCCAGGAAGAAACCCTGATACAGCGAGGCATTCAGCCCCAGAGAGGCCCCCACATCCTTACCCAGCCCCGGTGCCGTAAGCCGGCAGGCGCAGCGCTCCACCAGGTCTTTCCGTCCGGCAATATAGCCGCCGGAGGCCGCCATCCCGCCCCCAGGATTCTTAATAAGGGAACCCACAATCAAATCCGCTCCGTGCTCTGTGGGTTCCGTATAATCCGTGAACTCTCCATAGCAATTATCCACCATAACAGGCAAATCCGGTTTGATTTTCTTAATAAATGCAATGAGTTCTCCCATGGCCTTTGGCGAAAAACTGGGCCGGGCGGAATATCCCCGGGAGCGCTGAATGGTCACCAGGGCGGTTTTATCATTGATGGCTTTGGCAATAGCATCATAATCAAAACTTCCGTCCGTAAGCAAATCCGTTTCTCTGTAACTGATTCTCTGTTCCGCTAAAGAGCCCACTGTGGGACGGATGCCGATGACAGCCTCCAGGGTATCATAGGGACGACCCACCGGTGAATAAAGCTCGTCCCCGGGGCGCAGATTGGCAGACAGGGCAAGATATAAAGCATTTGTCCCGCAGCTTATCTGGGGACGTACCAGGGCATCCTCCGCACCAAAAACCTCTGCATATACCTGTTCCAGGGTATCCCGGCCTCCGTCGTTGTGACCATAGCCGGTGGAGCTGTTTAAATGATAATCGGCCACTCCATGTTTTTTCATGGCCGCCAAAACCTTTAATTGATTGTATTCCGCCCGCCGGTCTATGGAACGAAAAATATCCTCCAGTCCCTGCAGCAGAGCCTCTCCTTTTTCATATACGGCCCGGCTGATACCGAAGGATTCATATGCCTTTTCCACGATAGTAATCGTCTCCTTATGGTTTATTATCTTCGGATTATAGCACAGATTGAGGAAAAATACTTGCTTCTTCCGGCTTTTCCCTGTATAGTATCTTCACTTAGCCTTAAAAGCCGTACAGGAGTGTTTTAATGAAAAATTTTACAGGTTTTCTGATTAAACAGCAGCGTCTTCAGCGGGGCCTGAGTCAAGAGGGTCTGTGCCGGGGCATTTGTGCTGTATCTTACTTAAGTAAAATCGAACAGGGTATGGGTAATCCCTCTCCCCTGATTTTGGAACAGCTTTTAGATAAGCTGCAAATCCATTTTAACCAGAATCAGGATCAGCTGGACCAGGCTAAAGCCATGCTGGATGGATATTTCGATAAATATTTCCATTCAGAAACCGCCGAGAAGGAAACCACCTATCTGAAACTCCATCAGCGGGAAATGGAAAACAGCGAGCTGCATCTGAACTGGCATCTGTTCAATCTTTTCAGCTTGATTCAGCGCCATGGCAAGAATGCCCCCGTCTGCCATCAGGAGCTTTCCTATCTGGCCCGATTTACGGAATACATGGAAACAGATCAGCTGTTTCTCTATTATGTGGGCGCCGGTTTGGTGGATTCCGAGGAACAGTTGGAAATGCTGCGGCTGGCGGAAACCATCCGTCCTTTAAGCTTTGTGAAACAGAGCAAGGCGGAGGTTTATTATTCCCGCCGGGATTATATGAATGCCATCAGCGCCGCAGACCGGGCCTACAGCGCCGCCGCGGAGGAAGGCAGCCTGCCCATCCTATTATGGAGCAGCTATCTTCTTGGTGCCTGCTATGCCAATTTCAACGATCTTTCCTTTATGCTGAAGTATTATAAACGGGCTCGGGAGCTTTCCCGGGGCTATGATGTCTCCATCTCCAGTCTTATTGACTATAATATCGGCACCGCCTATGTGGAACACGGCGTATTCCAGGAGGCCCGTCCTTATCTGATTGCCTCTCTGGAGCCTAAGGATCAGGTTTCCCGGGAACAGAAACTCCTGGCCTGTCAGAAATTGGCCCTTTGCTGTTTTGAAGCAGGGGACATGCCCGGAGGGCTGAAATATCTGCAAAATGCAGCGGATCAGAAATCCCCTTCCATGAGCGGTATCTACGATCAATTATTGTACTTTACGGATCTTCGCTATGTACAGGGAGATAAAGTCTCCGGAGAGTACGAAGGGGTTTTAAAGGAGCTTTACCAAAGCAATGAGGAAACCATCAGCGAAGGATACCGACGCCTCTTTGCCCGCTGGCTTGTGGAATTGTACACCGCCCAGCGTAAGTATAAGGACGCCCTGGCCATCCAGGCGGAAAACGGATATCTGTAAACCCGGGATAAAACAACGAAAAATTGCAAAAACACTTGCATTTACGCGAAAATATGCTATGATAATGAAAAATTCAGAATGTGGGAGATCACAAAAATGAATAAGAAAGATTTTGTTGCAGCAATTGCAGAAAACGCCAACGTTTCCAAGAAGGATGCGGAAAATGTGATGAAGGCCACCTTTGTGGCTCTCGAGAAGGCTCTGGTAGCCGGCGAGAAAGTCAGCATTACCGGTTTTGGTACCTTCGAAGTTCGTGAGCGCAAGGCTCGTACCGGCAAGAACCCTCGCACCGGCGCTTCCGTAGAGATCGCCTCCTGCAAGGCTCCTGCCTTCAAGCCCAGCCACGTGCTGAAAGAGAACGTTAACGCGAAGAAGAAAAAGAAGTAATTGCGGTAACGAATGTAATCGCCTGTTCCGAAAGGGACAGGCGATTTTACATTGCGAAAGAATTATTGTAAGATCAAATCCTCCAGGCTCAGCTGATTGCTTTCCGCCATACGTCCCAGAATCCCCAGTTGGTACAAAGTATCCGCCAGGGTGGAATTCAGCTTGCTTCGCTCCAAAAGATCCTGCTTTGAAAGGAAGGGGCCCTGGGCAGCTGCGGCTTCCAGACTGATGGCCGCCTGCTCCCCCAGCCCTGCCACACTGATAAAGGAGGGCATGATTTTTCCATCCACAATCTGGAAGCGGGTGGCCTTGGCCCGGTATATGTCCAGGGGGGCAAATTCAATGCCCCGGGCGTACATCTCTTCCACCAGGCGCATATCCCGAAGCACCAGCTTTTCCTTATCACTTAAAGTATCCCGGTTTTTGCGGAATAGAGCCAGATTCTTTTTCAGATTCTCTTGTCCCATACACATCAGGGCGTAATCAAATCCATCCGCCCGTATACTGAAATAAGCGGTATAATACGCCAGGGGATGGTATAGCTTGCAATACGCCACCCTAAGACCGTTTGTTACATAGGCTGCCGCATGGGCCTTGGGAAACATATATCGAATCTTTTCCGCGGAGCCTATGTACCATTCAGGCACCTGGTGATCCAGCAGAGCCTGACGCCATTCCGGCCAGCTACTCTCCTGTTTTTTGGCGACCTTTCCTTTCCGAACACTTTCCATGATCTTAAAAGCCACCGCCGGTTCCATACCTTTTCCAATCAGATAGGCCAAAATATCATCCCGGGTACAGATGGATTCCTTCAGGGTGGCGGTTTTACTTAAAATCAGGTCCTGCACATTGCCTTTCCAAACATCCTCTCCGTGGGCAATACCGGCAATCCGCACCAGGTCCGCCACGGTCCGGGGCTCCGCATCCTGCAAAATCCCCATGGCAAAGCTGGTACCAAATTCAGGAATCCCCAGGGTCCCCAGCTGACAGCCCCCGATATCCGCTGGCTGAATGCCCAGGGGTTTACAGCTTTGAAACAGCGCCAGCACTTGGGGATCATTTATAGGGATCTCCTCCAGTTTTTTCCCTGTCAGTTCCTGGAGCCGTCCCAGCATGGTGGGATCATCATGCCCCAGGATATCCAGCTTCAGCAAATTGTGCTCAATGGAATGATAATCAAAATGGGTGGTAATCACACCGCTTTCCGCTTTATTGGCAGGGTATTGTATGGGAGTAAAGGAATAGATATTCTCCCCCTGGGGCAGCACCACGATTCCTCCTGGATGCTGACCGGTGGAGCTTCGGGTACCCTCCAGCCCCTTGGCAATTCGCTGGATTTCGCAGCGACGCTTCCGAATCCCTCGTTCCTCAAAATAATTATAGGTATAGCCCTGAGCGGTTTTTCCCGCAATACCCAGCACCGTACCGGCCTTAAAGGTATAGCCCTTTCCGAAAAGCACCTCCGTATATTCATGGGCCTGGGTCTGGAATTCTCCGGAAAAATTCAAGTCGATATCCGGTTCCTTGTCCCCTTTAAAGCCCAGGAAGGTTTCGAAGGGGATATCAAATCCGTCGGGGATCATGGGACTACCGCAGCGGGGACAATTCATGGCTGCCATATCCACTCCGGCACCCCCTGCGTTTTTTCGGGTTTCCTGATTATCAAATATGCTGTGACGGCATTCGGGACAACGATAATGGGGCGGCAGGGGATTCACCTCTGAGATACCGCACAAGGAGGCCAAAAGGGATGAGCCCACCGATCCCCGAGATCCCACAACATAGCCGCATTCATTGGACTTTTGTACCAATCGTTTTGCAATAACATACATCACCGCGTAGCCGTTGCTGATAACAGAATGCAGTTCCTTGGAAAGCCTCTCCGCCACCAGAGGAGGCAGCGGATCCCCGTACCACTCATGGGCCCGCTCATAGCAAAGCTTCTCCAATTCCTCTTCCGCACCGGGAATCACAGGCGGACATTTATCCGGGCGAACTGGAGAAATCACATCGCAAAGCTCCGCCACCCGGCCGGGATTATCCACCACAATTTCCCGTGCCTCTTCCCGGCTGAGAAAATCGAATTCTGCCAGCATCTCCTCTGTGGTTCTGAAATACAAAGGAGCCTGCTGATCCGCATCATTAAATCCCTGGCCCGCCTGTAGAATCCGGCGGTAGATTTCATCCTCCGGCTCCAGAAAATGTACATCACAGGTGGCACAAACGGGTTTGGCATATTGTCTGCCCAGCTCCAGAATGCGACGAACGAAGTCCTTTAATTCCTCTTTTGAATAAATACGGCCATCCCGGCCTGTGCGGCTTAAATATGCATTATTGCTCAGGGGCTGGACCTCCAGATAATCATAAAAAGAGGCGATCCGTCCCAATTCTTCTTCCGAGGCCCCCCGAAGCAAAGCCCGATACAATTCTCCCGCCTCGCAGGCAGAGCCCAAAATCAATCCCTCCCGGCATTCCTCCAGAAGACTCCGGGGAATTCGAGGCCGTCGGTTAAAGAATTGTAAATGGGATTCCGAAACCAGGCGATATAAATTCACCCGCCCCGTTTCATTTTTTGCCAGAATAATAATATGATAGGTGGGCGCTTTTTTAATATCCTCCGGGCTCATGCCGGGCTTATCGTCCACCAGATAGCCCTCGCAGCCGTAAAGGATCTTAATCGCTTTTCCCTCTTTTTCCAGGGCTTTGGCGGCCTTTTCCGCCGCCGGGAAGGATTGCACCACACCATGATCCGTAATGGCCACGGCTTTATGGCCCCATTCCGCCGCCCTGCGAATCAGGGCATCGGTGTGGGTCAGCCCATCCTTTTCACTGAGCTGGGTATGGGCATGGAGCTCCACCCGCTTGACCGGGGCATGATCGCCCCGTTTTTGACGAATATCCTCCGCAATTTTCATGCCACTGACATAACTGATGGCCAGCTCATTGTCAAAGCGGTCAAAGTGAGGTTCTCCCTTTAAGGAAATATAAGCGCCGTTCTTTAACAGGGCGCGTACCTGATCCGCCTCTTCGCCTTTGCAAAAGTATTTTACCCGTATTGAATCCGTGAAGTCCGTCAACACGAATTGGAATAAAAGATTGCCGGTTTTCAGGGTCTTTTCTTCGGGGGATATGACCTGACCGCAAAGAATCACCGGTCCCAGACCTTCCTCCAGCTGATCCATGGCCAAGGCTTCCCCTTCAAAATCATATCCAAGGCCCATACTCTCCGCTATGCAGGTTTTCTTTTCATACCGTGTTTTGCTTTTGGGAAGCGCCAGGCTCCTTTCCGCCTGCTCCTGCTCCCGGGCCGATTTATAGGCTTCCGTAACCCTTTGCAATTCCTCTTTGAGACCCGCGTCCTTATCATAATAGCTGCTTTGAATTCGTTCTTTTTTCAGACGTACCGCCAGATCCAAACCCAGGCGATTGCGAAATACATCTTCCAGGTATTGAACCAGAAACTCCCCACGGGCCTGGTTAATCAAAGTGTCCGCTAATCCAACCAGCATCAGACCCGGCGAAAAGCTTAATTCCGCGTTTCGATAAAGATTGTATTCAAAAAAATGGCTGGTTTTTAATTCCAGCAGCAGGCTTTCCTCATAAAGCTTGCAAAGACTTTCCGGGTCTCTTTCCGAAAGCTCAAAACGTTCCAGCACCGTGACCTTCACGTTTTTATTGCGAAAATACTGTTTTTTAACAGCCGCTTCCAGGGCATAAATATCTTTTTTGGGGATTAGAAAAGGGGCAAAAAGGTAAATGGTCAGGCTCTCACGATTCCGGGGCATGGTCATTCTTTCCACAAAAATCCGGGCTGCATTCTCCCGAATCAAGGGAACAGTCTGCAGATCCGGCATGGTATCCTTTAAGCTTTTGGCATTCTCCCGAGGGGGCATGGCTCTTCCTTTTCTATGATTATTACCATTTGATGATTTCTTCTTCCAAAGCAGCCAGCAGCTGATCTTCCGGGAGCTTTCGCAGAATCTCTCCCTTTTTAAACAGAAGTCCTTCAGCCTTGCCGCCGGCAATGCCCAAATCCGCTTCTCGGGCTTCTCCCGGGCCATTTACCACGCACCCCATCACTGCCACCGTCAGATTCTTTGGATACTTTTCCGCCAGCGCTTCCACCGCTTCCGCCAGTGGAATCAAATTGATTTGCGTCCGGCCGCAGGTGGGACAGGATATGACGCGAATCCCCTCTTCCTTAAGCTCCAGACTGCTCAAAATCTGCCGGGCAGCCAAAACCTCCTCCACCGGATCCCCTGTTAAGGATACCCGTATGGTATCGCCCAGGCCCCGGGATAAAATGGCCCCGATCCCCACGGCAGAACGGATAGTGCCCTTTTTTAGGGTACCCGCTTCGGTGATGCCCACATGGAGGGGATAATCGCAGCGAGCCCCTAAAAGCTCGTGGGCCCGAATGCTTAAGGGGACATGACTGGATTTGATGCTGATGACCAAATCGGAATAGCCCAGCGCTTCAATTCGTTCCGCCTGGGCCAGGGCGCTCTCCACCAGGCCCTCCGGGGTCACGCCGCCATACTTTTCGATATACTTTTTTTCCAGGGACCCGCTGTTGACCCCCACCCGAAGGGGAATCTGATCCCGACCGGCCCGTTCCACCAAAGCCCGGACCCCCTCCTCGCTGCCGATATTACCCGGATTGATCCGAACCTTATCGGCGCCGTGGTCCATGGCTGAAATGGCCAGGCGATAATCAAAATGGATATCTGCCACCAGGGGAATGTGAATCTGGGGCTTAATCTCCTCCAGGGCACGGGCAGCCTCTTCCGTGGGCACCGTCACCCGTACAATCTCACAGCCAGCCGCTTCCAGACGATGGATCTGCTCCACAGTGGCAGCGGTATCCTCCGTTTTTGTATTGGTCATGGACTGGATGGCGATGGGCATACCGCCCCCGATAATTCGTCCGCCGATATTGACTTTTTTGGACATGGCCGCTCCCTCTCTTTATGTGAAAAGCCTCAGGATATCGTTAACCAATACGAAGATCATCAACAGCATCAGAAGCGCAAAGCCCGCCATATGGATGGCCCCCTCCACCTTTCGGGGCAGAGGTTTCCGGAAAATGATTTCAAATATCATAAACAGAATCCGTCCCCCGTCCAGGGCAGGGAAAGGGAAAAGGTTCATAACCCCCAGGTTTGCGCTTAACACCACCGTCAGGGTCAGCACATTCAAGGCCGCCACACCGGCGCCCCCGCTCTCCATGCCGCTTTCCACAGCCATGCCGATGGTATTGACGATTCCCACCGGGCCGGAAAGCTCCTTCACGCCCAGCTGACCGGAGAAAAGCATTTTTAACGTGACCAGGGTATAGTGCAGCCAGAAACGCACCTCCCGCAGGGCGGCCCCGGCCAGGGTCAAAAGATTCCCATCCCATTCATCGTATACATAATAAGCCTGAAAGCCCAGGTCATGGCCTTCATAGGCTTCGGGGGTCAGGGTCAGGGATATTTGCTGCCCCTCCCGCAGCACCTCAAGTGCCAGGGGTGAGCCGTCAAAGGGGTTATTGCTAAGATACGCTTCCATTTCAACGCCGTTCCCAATGGTGGTCCCATTGATACCGACAATAACATCCCCCGCCTTCAAACCGGCTTTTTCTGCCGCTGAACCCGCAGATATCTCACTCAGCGCCGCCGGTTCCTGGCTGGGCAGATAGGAAATACCCATCAGAAAACCACTGATTTTGGTATTCAGGGTAAGGCTACGCTCTTCACCGGCCTGGTTTCTGACGGTTACAGTAACGGGATCATCCCCCAAAGGATGATTCAAAAGATATAACATGAGTTCCCGGCCCATGGTTATTTTTTTACCGTTAATGGCCACCAGGATGTCTTCCCAAATGGTGATACCGGCCTGCTCCGCAGCGCTGCCCTTCGTCACCTGATAAATCTGGGCCGTGTTGATGCCTCCGAAGCCCACCAGGAAAAGGGACAACAGAAAAGCCAATATGATGTTAAATAGCGGACCGGCCACCACCACCAGAAGGCGGGCCCAAACAGATTTGGAATAAAAGGCATTGGGGGAGGTGTCTTCTTCATCTTCTCCCACCATGGCGCAGGAGCCACCAAAGGGAATAGCCTTTAAGGAATACTTGGTTTCTCCCTTTCCAAAGCTGAAAATCCGCGGGCCCAGGCCCAGGGAAAACTCCGTAACACCGATACCCACGGCTTTGGCCATAATGAAATGACCGAACTCGTGAAAGAGCACCAGAATACTAAAAACAATTAACGCAATCAGAATTTTCATAATACTCCTTATGGATCAGCTGACTGCCTGAAGCAGCAGCAGACCGTAATAGATAAGAGGCGCCGTAATAATCACCGAATCGAAACGATCCAGGATTCCTCCGTGCCCGGGAATCAGCGTTCCAAAATCCTTGATTCCGAAACTGCGCTTAAAGGCAGAGGCCGCTAAATCTCCGATTTGGGATACCATGGCCCCCAGGGCACAAATCAAAGGAAGCGCCAGCAGAGGATTGCCCAAGAGGCTCAGATGGGGCTGAAAGATTAAAGCATAAATCCAACCTAAAAGAGCGCTGCCCAGCACGCCTCCCATAGCCCCTTCCCAGGTTTTTTTAGGGGACAAAACGGGAGTCATTTTATGCTTGCCAAGCAAAAGACCGCTTACATAGGCCAGGGTATCGCAGCCCCAGGAGGCCAGAAATACCAGCCAGACCAGGTAAAAGCCCTCCTCCATGTTTCGAATCCGAAACAAGAAAGAAAGGCAAAAGGGTACATACAAAACACCGAAAATGGCCGCTGCCGCCTGTCCGTGGGTGGCCTTGGGAAAGGTAAAAACAAAGGTTCCCAGCACCATCAGCAGCGCTAAGAACAACACGAAAACCAACCAGCTGTCCCAGCCCAGCCACAGGGCCTCCAGGTAAAGACAGCTGCCCATGATCCCCGCGGCGGCCATGGGGGTTTTCCAAAGCTCTGCTCCACGGTAAAACTCCATCAAACCGCAAATACTGACAAAAAGCAGCATTAAAAACAGGGCCAGTCCCCCGAAATAGAAGGAAAGAATGGCCAGCGTCATCAGGATTACACTGCTGCGAAGACGGATTAAGAAATCAGGCTTCATCTTCATTCCTCCCGCCGAACCGACGCTCCCGACCGTTGTAAATCTCTATGGCCTTCATCAGATCCTCATTGGAGAAATCCGGCCAAAGAACCTCGGGAAACTCCAGTTCCGCATAGGCTCCCTGCCAGGGCATAAAATTGGAAAGGCGCATTTCTCCGCTGGCCCGTATAATCAAATCCGGGTCCGGGATCCCTGCGGTATCTAAATGCGCGCTGATGGTATCCTCGCTGATATCCTGGGGCTCCAACTCTCCTAAACGGACCTTTTCGGCAATTTTCTGAACGGCCCGGCGAATCTCATCCCGGCCCCCGTAGTTAAAACCCATAATAAAGCACAGGCCGGTATTGCCTGCGGTGGTGCTTTTAAGACGGTCCAGCATTTTCTGAACATCGCCTGGAAAGGCCGATATGTCTCCCATGGTCATAACACGGGTATTCTTTTCCATGGCCCGTTTTTCCAGCCGGGGCAGGTAAAAACGCATCAGCTGAATAAGGGCAAACACCTCTGCCCGGCTCCTTTTCCAGTTTTCCGTGGAAAAGGCATAGACCGAAAAGTATTTTACCCCGATATCATTACAGAAATCGAGGGTCCGCTTCAGGGCCTCACAGCCTTCCTTGTGGCCGAGCGCCCGCGGAACCCCCTTTTTCTTGGCCCAACGGCCGTTACCATCTAGAATAATGGCGATATGGCTTGGTATATTCATGGTCAGCAGTTTAAACTGTCATGATCTCCTTTGTTTTTTCGTCCACGGCGCTATCCACCTTCTCCACGAACCTATCCGTGAGCTTCTGGATGGCGTCCTCATCCTTCTTCCGATCGTCCTCGGTGATTTCCCCGGCCTTTTCCGCCTTTTTAATGCTGTCCACCGCATCCCGGCGCACATTTCTTAAGGCTACCTTGGCCGCTTCCCCCTTCTTTTTCACATCCTTCACCAGCTCCTTGCGGCGCTCCTCCGTCAATTCAGGAAAAATCAGGCGAATCACAGAACCGTCGTTATTGGGGTTGATACCGATATCAGACACCTGAATGGCCTTCTCAATGGCCTTCAGAGCACTTTTATCCCAGGGCTGGATCACCAGAATCCGGGCCTCCGGCACAGAGATATTGGCCAGCTGCTGGATGGGGGTGGGGGTTCCGTAATAATCCGCCATCAGCTTGTTCAGGACTCCCGGATTGGCTCGGCCGGCCCGGATGGTTACATACTCTTCATTCAGGTTATCCAAAGTTTTTTGCATTCTTTCTTCTGTTGATACCAAATAATCGTCCATTGTATCCTCCTTCTTGATTCAATCCTCTGCGTTAAAGACTGTTAAATGCTCACACCGTAATCTTCGTTCCGTTTATTTGGCCCTTCAGGGCTTTGTATATGGACTGTTCCTCCTCCAGGGAGAAAACAGCCAGAGGCAGGCGGTTTGCGGCGCAAAGGGCGGAAGCGGTCAAATCAATGACCCCCAGCTTCTGCTCCACCACCTGATCGATGCTGATGGAATCATAGCGTTTGGCATTAGGATTCTCATCCGGGTCGGAATCATAAACACCGTCCACATTTTTAGCCAGAAGCACCTCCTGGGCGCCCATTTCCAGGGCCCGAAGCACAATCCCCGTATCTGTGGAGAAATAGGGATGTCCGGTGCCCCCTGCGAAAAACACCACTTTTCCGCTTTTAAGGGCGTTCAGCGCCTCATCCTGGGCAAAAAGCCGGGTCATGCTGCCGCAAATAAAGGATGAAAAAATCTCCGTTTCCATGCCCTCGCTCCGAAAAATCTCGGAAACATAAATGGCATTCATCACTGTGGCCAGCATGCCGATTTGGTCGGATTTCACCCGTTCAATTTCCTGACCGGTGCGGCCCCGCCAGAAATTTCCGCCCCCAATGACCACCGCCAGCTGGACGCCTTCCTTTACGGCTGCCCGAACCTGCCGGGCCACCTGCCGCACCACGGACTCATCAAAGCCTGTTCCCCGGCTGCCCGCCAGGGCTTCACCGCTCAATTTCAGTATTACTCTTCTGTCCTCGGCCATGAATCATGACTCCCTTCGGATAAATCCGGAGGATATCATAACACAAAAGCCGGGCTTTGTAAATTCATGCCCGGCTGTTCACACTCTTTTCGTACTTTTTCAGATATCAGCTTTCCGCCTTTTTCCTGGCCTGGCGGCGGAAAAACTTGCCCAGTTCGAAGACGGGAATTACGGACAAGGCCAATCCGGCGGAAATGAAAAGCTCTTTCACCTGGAAGGTTCCCGGTTCAATATCAAAGACCTGCTGAAGACCCGGCATATAAATAGCCACCAGAGTAAGCACTGTGGTGCCCAGGAAAGCCCCCACCAGCCACCAGTTGATGTTTTTCAGCATATGACGGGAGAACAGAGAGCCGGTCCGGGATCGCATACATACGGCGCAGATCATCTCTGCGAAGTTCACAGTCAGAAAGGCCATGGCCATGGCGTTCACACATAAAGGACCCCCAAAAACGCCATTCAGATTCCCTTTTTCCAAATAGAACCCGATGAAATAGGAGCTCAATTCGATAAAGGCCAGATACAGCCCCTGCCAGACCATATCGATACCCGCGCCCCCGGAGAAGATGCCGTCGGAGGTGGAACGGGGTTTTCTCTGCATCAGATCCCCTTCGGCCTTTTCCATACCCAGTGCCAGACCGGGCAGGGAATCGGTGACCATGTTGATCCACAACAGATGCACCGGGGTGAGGATGGTAAAGTTCAAGAGGGATGCCACAAACATGACTATCACCTCAGACATATTGGTGGAAAGCTGGAATTGAAGCACCTTCAGCACATTGTCGTAAATCTTCCGGCCCTCTTCCACGGCATTTACAATGGTGGCGAAATTATCGTCCGCCAGCACCATGTCCGCCACGGATTTGGTTACATCCGTTCCGGTGATTCCCATGCCGATCCCGATGTCCGCCGCCTTGATGGAAGGGGCGTCATTCACCCCGTCCCCGGTCATGGCCGTTACCATATCCCGGGCTTTCCAGGCTTTTACGATACGGGTCTTGTGCTCCGGCTGAACCCGGGCATAGACGCTGTATTTCGGAACGATTTCAATCAGTTCTTCGTCGGTGAAGGCATCCAGTTCCGCCCCCACCAGGGCCTCCTCCGGCCCTTTGATGATGCCCAGATCCAAACCGATGGCCACCGCAGTATCCTTGTGGTCCCCGGTAATCATAATGGGCCGGACCCCAGCCTGACGGCAAGCTTTAATGGAATCATACACCTCCGGACGGCAGGGATCGATCATGCCCGTCAGGCCGATGAAGATCAGATTATTTTCCAGGGCCTCGGGCTCTAAGGAGCCGGGCATGTTCTCATATTCCCGGTAGGCGGCCCCCAGCACCCGGAGAGCTCTGTCTGCAAATCCTTTATTGGCCTTCAGAACACGCTCCACCAAATCCTGGGTCAGGGGAATGATCTGTCCGTCTTTCAGGTAAGCGGCACAGCGCTTTAAAACCTCATCCGGTGCGCCTTTGGTATACTGTACAAAGCCCCCCTCGGACTTTTGATGCACTGTGGACATCATTTTACGGAGAGAATCAAAGGGCGCCTCTCCCACCCGGGGCAAGGTTTTCTCCAGTTCGTATTTAGGCAATTGCAAACGGGCGGCGTAGTCCACCAGGGCACATTCTGTGGGTTCACCGGTGCTCTGGCTTTCCCCGGGGGCGATGACCGCATCGGAGCAGAGGGCCATGGCCTGGGCCAGAAGGGGCTCGTTGTCCGTAAAGGCCTCCACCACCGTCATTTTATTTTGGGTCAGGGTACCGGTTTTATCCGAGCAGATAATCTGGGTACAGCCCAGGGTCTCCACCGCCGTAAGCTTGCGAATCAGCGCCTGACGCTTGCTCATGGCGGTCACACCGATGGAAAGGATGATGGTCACCACCGCCGGCAGTCCTTCGGGTATGGCCGCCACAGCCAGGGCGATGGCCGCAATAAAGGTATCCAGGGCCTCCTCTCCCAAAAGCCCCCAGCTGAAGGGCTGACCGGATAAGAAAACATTCTGCACAATACCAATCACAAAGACCAGCACGCAGATACCAATCACCAGCTTGGTCAGGAAACGGGACAGCTCCGTCATTTTTTTCTGCAGGGGCGTCTGTTCCTTTTCAGCCAAAGACAGCGCGTCGGCAATTTTACCCATCTCTGTATCCATGCCTGTGGCGGTAATCACAGCCCGGCCGCGGCCATACACCACGGTGGATCCGGAATACAGCATATTGCGTCGATCCCCCAGGGGCACGTCCTCTGTGACAGGCCCCAGCATCAGCATCTCCGTCATTTTAATCACCGGCACAGACTCTCCTGTCAGGGCAGCCTCTTCCGCTTTCAGACTGTGGGCTTCCAGAATACGGCAATCCGCAGGCACCGAGTCTCCCGCCTCCAGGATAATCACATCCCCGGGGACCAGTTCCTCGCTTTTGACCACCTTCAGCTGTCCGTCCCGCATCACTTTGGAGGTGGCCGCTGTCATTTTCTGCAGTGCCTCCATGGCCGCCTCGGCTTTGCTTTCCTGGACCAGACTCATAACCGTATTGATAACGACCACCGCCATGATTACAATCACATCGGCAAAGTCACCCAGGGTAAAGTCCGAGCCCTTCTCCAGCACCGTAACCAGTGCCTGAATAAAGGCCGCCGCTATCAGCATAATAATCATGGGGTCCATGATGGACCGAACAAAGCGGGACCAAAGGCTTTCCTTTTCCGGCTCCTTTAGTTTATTCAGTCCCTGCTCCGAAAGCCGGCGGGCCGCTTCCGACTGACCGAGGCCCGTATCAGCACTTCCCAAATGCTTTAAGACTGCTTCCTGTTCTTCCAGATAAAACTTCATAATCCTTCCTCACCGTGGAATAATATATTGATCAGGGTCAATGTATGGGTCCTGCGAAATAAAAAGACCCACGGCTGCCTGATGCAGCTTCGTGAGTCTCGCAATTTAAAACAAACCAGACCGTTGCCGGCCGCGACTGTTGGCATGCTGCGCCTTCGCGCCTGCTACTCCCTCATGAGCGGGTACATTATACGTCATATCCAAGGGGAAAGTCAAGAATCTTGTACATATCAACGCGGAAATGTTTTATTGTAAAACCCGGCCGGGGCACATGTCCTCGACCGGGTTTCGATTCATTTTGCTTGACTGTAAAATCCTGATTATTCTTCTTCACTCTTCTTGCCGGGAAGCACCAGCAGCACGCCCGTTCCCACAAGGGCTAAAACCATCAGGCCCACATAAGGGAGGATATTGCTGTGGTCGCCGGTGTCCGTGGAAGTCGTTTTGGATCCACCTCCGGTTCTTCCCGACGAGGCAGTGGTTTCAGAAGGGTTATTCTTCACCATATCCTTTAATACCAGCACACCGTCAATCACTTCCGCACCGCCGGCAGGCTCCACTTTGGTGGTGATTACCGTGATTTTGCCATCTGCGTCAACCTTGAACACAATCTCCGTAGTCACCAGCTGGTATCCTTCCGGAGCCGCTTCTTCCTTTAAGGTGTAGGTACCGGGATCCACCACAATGTCCAAAGTCTTACCGTTTTCAGAGGTCCACTGGGCAATCTTTT
>CACZSB010000185.1 GCA_902783765.1 uncultured Lachnospiraceae bacterium | reverse complement strand
CAGGAAATAATTGAGGATAATCACCAGCACGGAGGTGAGCATCTTCATAAGAACGGAATCGAAATGCAGCAGATTTACCCCTAAAAAAAGCAGGGCTTCCTGCAGCAGGAAGGTGGCCAGCCGACTGCTTAAAAAGCGGCCCAGTTCCGAAAAAAGGGTGCCTTTATCCCGGCCCATGCTTCGGAAAACAATGAATTTATTGGCAAAAAAGGCAAAGAGTATGGCGGCGACGGTGGAGATGATATTGGCGATGAGATGATCCATCCCCAGGCTTTTCACCAATACAGTAAAAAGCCCCCAGTCCAGGAGGGTGGTGAGGCCTCCCACAATGAGATAGGAGACAGTTTCGCGATTCAAAGCCCTTTTAAGAAAAGCCTTCATAGCTTCTTCTCCCGGGGATATTCTGCCAGGCCGCCGTCCCGTTCCTTCAGCAGATAAATGGGCCGATCCTTAGCCTCCAGATAAATATGTGCGATATATTCTCCCACGATGCCCAGGGACAGCTGAAGGGTGCCCCCCAAAAAGAGCTGCACACACAAAAGGGAGGCATAGCCTGGCACGTCCACACCCATAATCAGGGTTTTTACCAGGGTAATAAGGATATAAATCAGGGAGATAATGAACAGCACAAGTCCCACATTCCGGATTAGCTTCAGGGGCTTGGTGGTAAAGGAGGTGATGCCGTCCACCGCATATTTCAGCAGGCTGCGGAAGCGCCATTTGCTTTGGCCCAGGGGCCGCTCCACGTTTTCATAGGGGATCCATACGGTATCGAAGCCCACCCATACAAAAATGCCTTTGGAGAAGCGCTCCACCTCGGATAATTGCAGGATGGCATCCACCATCTGACGGGTCATCAGGCGGTAATCCACGGCATTCTGCGGCATTTTCACTTCCGAAAGGGAATTGCTGAAACGGTAAAACAGGCCGGAAAAAAAGCTGCGAAGGCCCTTTTCTCCCTCCCGGCTGCTGCGGCAGGCGGCGGCACAGTCATGCCCTGCTTCGATTTCCTTCAGCATTTGAGGCAGGAGGGCCGGGGGATGCTGCAAATCCGCATCCATCACCGCCACCAAATCGCCGGTGGAATGGGAAAGTCCCGCATACATGGCCGCTTCCTTGCCGAAATTCCGGGAAAAGGAAAGATAATGGACCCGGGGATTTTCCTGACTCAGCTTTCGTAAAAGGGCCAGGGTCCCGTCCCGGGAACCGTCGTCCACAAAAATATAGGAAAAGCGGTAATCCGTAAGAGCGCCCGTAACCTTTTCGGTTTCCGAGAGAAAAAGCTCCAGGACCTCCGCTTCGTTAAAGCAGGGGACAATTATTTCCACATGTTTCATGACTGCTCACCTTCTTGCGCGCCTTCCGTTTCCTTCGGGGGAATCAGTACAGGGCCTTGCCGGTCCTTTGCCATCCTCAGGAAAAGAAGAAAGGCATACAGGAGCACCGGCAGAACCACTGTCATGCCCAGGGTGATTTTAAACAGGGGCTGCAGCTTTTCACTGCCGCTGACGGCCGCACCAAAGCAAATCAGGTACAGGGACAGCAACAGGATTATTATGATTATGGCGCCGATGCGGCGAAACTTTTTCATCCGAAACCTCACTTTCGTTGACGAAAAAATATAATCGAATTATAATGAAAAGCAGTTTCAATGTCAACGAGAGACGGAGGCAAGATGACAGAGAAAAAGAAAAAAAGAGGCAGGCTTCTGGTGATTTCCGGGTTTTCCGGCGTGGGAAAGGGGACGGTGATTCGCCGCCTGATGGAGGAGCATCCCGGATATGCTTTTTCGGTCTCCGCCACCACCCGGGCACCCCGCCCCGGTGAAATCCACGGAAAAGACTATTTCTTTGTGGATAATCAAACCTTTGACTGCTGGGCGGAGGAAGGGCGTTTCCTGGAATATGCCCGTCATCTGGATAAGGCCTATGGAACTTTGCGGGACCATGTGGAGGCCCTTCGGGAGGAGGGCCGGGATGTGATCCTGGATATCGAAGTCCAGGGGGCCGTCAATGTGATGGCTGCCTGCCCCGATGCAGTTTCTGTTTATATCATTCCTCCGGATGGCAGGGAGCTTTACCGGCGCATTCTGGGCCGGGGCACGGAAAGCCCGGAACAGATCCGGAAACGGCTCACCAAGGCCGTGGCGGAGGTGGAACTGGTGCCCCGATACCGCCATGTGGTGGTCAATGACCAGGTGGAGGATGTGGCCCGGGAGATCCATCAGCTGCTTCACCGGCGCCGGGGTCTGCGGCTCCCGAAACGAGAGGCCCTGAAAAAGACCCGGCAGATCCGGCGAGATTTGGAAGAAATCTTGAAAGAAAAGGATTTTTGTGATACCATAAATAACTGTATTTCGAAGTGATTAAAGGAGAAAACCCATGCTGCACCCTTCCTATTCGGAACTGATGACCAAGATCAATGCAAAAAATAAAGAACCGGTGGTAAAAAGCCGCTATTCCATTGTG
>CACZSB010000184.1 GCA_902783765.1 uncultured Lachnospiraceae bacterium | reverse complement strand
CCCGTGATAGATCTCGTAGCGCTCCTTTAAGCCCCTAAGGATGGAAACCGTATCCTCCACCGAAGGCTCGCTGACCTGTACCGGCTGAAAACGCCGCTCCAGGGCCGCATCGGTTTCAATGTATTTCCTGTATTCATCCAGGGTGGTGGCGCCGATGCAGTGCAGCTCCCCCCGGGCCAGCATGGGCTTTAAGAGATTTCCTGCATCCATGGCCCCGTCGGTTTTGCCGGTGCCCACGATCAGATGCAGCTCATCGATAAAAAGCAGAATGCGGCCGTCGGATTTTTTGACCTGCTCCAATACGGCCTTTAATCTCTCCTCAAATTCTCCCCGGTACTTGGCTCCTGCCACCAGAGCCCCCATATCCAGGGAAAAAACGGTTTTCTCCTTCAGGCCTTCGGGCACATCTCCCTTTAAAATCCGCTGGGCCAGGCCCTCTGCAATGGCGGTTTTACCCACCCCGGGTTCCCCGATCAGTACCGGATTGTTTTTAGTTTTGCGGGACAGGATACGGATCACGCTGCGGATTTCCCCGTCCCGGCCGATAACCGGATCCATCTTGCCGGAGCGGGCCCGCTCCACCAGATCCGTTCCGTACTTGGAAAGCGCATCCACCATGTCCTCGGGATTATCATTGGTGACCCGAAAATTCCGCACGGAGGCCAGGGCCTTCATAAAGGCGTCCTTGTCTATGCCCTGTTCTTTAAACAGCTTTTTCAGGCCGGCGGTGGCATGCTCAAAGATTCCCAAAAGCAAATGCTCCACGGAGGTAAATTCGTCCTTCATCCGCTCCGTGACTTTTTCCGCAAAATTCAGGGATTTTTCCAGCTCCCGGGAAATATAGACCTGTCCCCCGCTGACCTTGGGCAGTCCGTTTAGGAGCCTGTCTGTCTCCCGCAAAATATCCGGCAGGGACAAATTCATTTTCTCGAAGAGGGAGCCGATGAGCCCCCCTTCCTGATCCACCAGGGTGTAAAACAAATGCTCGGGCATAATGGTGGCGTGGTCCTTCTCCACCGCCAGAGACTGGGCCTCATGGAGGGCTTCCAGGGCCTTCTGGGTATATTTTTCGATATTCATAGAGTTCACCTCCTGTCTATAAAACATAAAGAGAGCGGGTTCGCTCTCTTTCAGCCTCATTATATCACCTGCCGCCAAAAGCGCAAGGGATTTTTGAAAAAATATTCCCCCTTCACTCTCCTGCCCCCGCCAGACAGAGAGTCACCACAAAAATATGGCTGGCGCCCCCCTCCTTCAGCACCCGGCTTAGGGATTCCGCCGTGCTGCCGGTGGTAAAGATATCGTCCACGATGATGATCCGCTCCAGCTCCCGGGGCATTCTTCTTAGCCGGAAGGCGTCCTTCATGTTCAAAAGCCTTTCCCGGCGGCCCAGCTCCTTTTGGGCATCCGTATGCTTGATCCGCATCACCAGATCCTCCCGGCAGGGGATCCCCAGATGCCGCTCCAGCTCCCAGGCCAAAAGGGCCGCCTGATTATAGCCCCGGCTGCAAAGGCGGCTTCGATGGATAGGCACCGGCACCAGGGCATCTCCTTTAAGATCCCGGATGGCATCCCCCAGATACCGGGCCATGAGCCGTCCGTAGGGAATGGAAAAATCCTGGCGGCCATGATACTTGAAGCGGGCCACGGAAAAACGGGCCGCCTCGTTGTAATGCAGCAGGGAAAGGAGCTTTTCAAAGCTCCAGACATGCTCCGAGGAGGATAGGATCGGCCCCGGGCCTTTAGCGGCACAGGCTAGAATCTTCAGTTTTTTGAAACAGTCAGGATGGAAATAGGGATCCGGTATGGCGGATAAGGGGGCATGATAACGGGGTCCGAAGGCCAAGGGCTCATCGCAGACCGGACACCTTTGGGGAAAAAGGATGCCGGCCAGGTCCCGAAGGGCCCAGGGGGGATCAGGATGTTTATTCATTTTTGCTCGTCCTTTGAATAGGGAAAAATAGCCCGGGGGCTTTATTGTCTGATATCCAGCAATTGCAGGTGCAGGGTTGAATAGCGCCGCTGCTCCGTATTATTGTCCACCATTTTCTGGAAGGTCTCAGGGCTGCCCACCACGGTAACACAGCTTTTCGCCCGGGTCACCGCCGTATAAATCAGGGGCCTAGTCATCAGGGGTTCCGGCACATTCAAAAGCGGCAGCACCACCGCAGGGTATTCACTGCCCTGGGACTTATGGACGGTAATGGCATAGGCCAGTTCCAATTCCTCCGCCTCCGCAAAGCTGTAAATGGCCCGCCGCTCGTCATCAAACAGCAGCACCAGTTCCTGGGAAAAGAAGCGGATTTCCTCTAAAATGCCCATGTCGCCATTGAAGATTCCGGTGCCCCCCCGGCGGTTTAAGCCGCTGCCCATGGTCCATTCCTTTTGATAATTATTCTTAACCTGCATCAGCCGGTCCCCGGTTCGGAACAGACCCTTGGGAAAGGCCCGTTCCCGCTTGCCCTCTCCCTGAGGATTTAAGGCATTCTGAAGCAGGCGGTTTAATGCCTCCACCCCCAGGGGCCCTTTCCGAGAAGGGGCAATCACCTGAATCTCCCCGGGGGCCGCCTCCACATATTCCGGCAGGCTTTCGGAAACCAGTTTCACCACCGCCGCCTGGGCCTCCTCCCAGTGGCTGCGGCGGATAAAGAGGAAATCCCGGCTTTTTTTATTGGGGTCGATATACTCTCCCCGGCGGATCCCATGGGCATTGATTACGATATCGCTGCCCTCCTCCTGCCGGTAAATGCGGCTTAGGGCGGTGGTGGTCACGGCCCCGGAGCGGATGATATCCTTTAGCACATTCCCGGGCCCCACGGAAGGAAGCTGATCCGCATCCCCCACAAAAATCACCCGGGTACCGGGGAGGATGGCCTTTAAAAGGGCGTGGAGCAGGGGCAGATCCACCATGGACACCTCGTCCACGATCACCGCGTCCGCCTCCAGGGGATTGGCTTCGTTCCGGGTAAAATGCATGGAAGCGCCGCCATTTTTATCCTCATCCGGATTGCCCATATATTCCAGCAGGCGGTGAATGGTTTTGGCGGGCCGGCCCGTGGTTTCGGTGATCCGTTTGGCCGCCCGGCCCGTGGGGGCCGCCAGCTCCACCCTCATTTCCTGCTCTTCGAAATAATGCAAAATGGCGGAGATCACCGTGGTCTTGCCGGTGCCGGGGCCCCCGGTGATCACGGAAAGCCCCCGGCTCACCCCGTTGCGGAAGGCCTCCAGCTGCTGCTCATTGAGGGGCAGGGGGCTCTCGCTTTTTATCTGTTCCAGGGCCCGGTCCAGCACCTCCTCCTGCAAAGGGATCTCCCGCCCCAGGGCCAAAAGCCTGGAAGCCGCATCCATTTCCATATAATACATGGAAGACAGATATACCGCCGGCACCCCGGCCACCTCCCGCAGTACAAAGCGCTTGTCGTAGGCCAGCTCGTCGATGGCCTGGCCTATCAATTCCGGGGACAGGTTTAAAAGCTCCGTGGCGAAGTTTAAGAGGCTGGCCCGGGGCAGGAAAATATGCCCCGCCTCCAGGGCCTGCATCATGGCATAGTGAAGCCCGCTTTTAATGCGGAATTCATTATCCGGCTCCAGCCCCGCCTGCCGAGCGATGCCGTCGGCGATCTTAAATCCCACCCTGGTCAGATCGTCCATCAGCCGGTAGGGATTCTCCTTTAAAACCGTATAAAGGGCCGCTCCGTAGCGTTCAAAAATGCGGGTGGCCAAAGGCAGGGGGATCCCCAGGCCGTCCATATAAATCAGGGCATCCCGCAGCTCCATTTTTTCCAGCATCTGGGCCTGGATCTTCCGGGCGCCCTTAATGGAAATACCGGGAACCCGGGCCAGGGCCCGGGGATCCGATTCCATAATATGAAAGCTCTCTTCCTGAAATGTGGATATGATACGGGCGGCCAGCTGAGGGCCCACCCCTTTGATAACACCGGAAGCCAGATAGCGTTCCATGGCCCGAAGCCCCTCCGGCCGGCAGAAGGCAAAATGCTCCACCCTAAGCTGCTGACCATAGCTGGAATGGGTCACAAAGGGACCCTCCGCCCGAATCAGCTCCCCGCAGGAAAGCTCAGGCAGGATCCCCACAATGGTCACGGGGCCGGACTCGTCGGAGATCTCCACCACACTGTGGCCATTTACGGGATTCCGGTATATGACCTGTTCAACGCTTCCGGTAATAACAGGCATGAAAAGACCTTAATTTCTGTTGTTTTTGCGGCTCTCGTTCATATATTCCACGAACTGGCCCGTGCCGATGGCCACCGCCGTCATGGGGGACTTGGCCAGCACCGTGTTGATGCCGGT
>CACZSB010000183.1 GCA_902783765.1 uncultured Lachnospiraceae bacterium | reverse complement strand
TCATATTTCCGGCTTCGTCCTCATCGTTATAGGCGACAAAAATGAATTCGCCCCGCTCCCAATCAATAGCGAAGTGGTTTGAAATACCAATGCTATTATTGATATCCAGCATGTTCTCTTCCTGAGCGATAAAGTTTTCATAAATATACTCAAACAATGCATCCTTGTCTATCTTAATTACTCTGCAGACACTTTCTCTCATATAGATTCTCCGTCTTTCCTGTATCCTAAAATGTCCATATACATTTATCTCTTTCGTTTAATTTGTCAGCCACTCTATTCTCCATGATGAAAAAATAGATTTCCTTTATAAAAGCAACCAAATCCGCTTTCTTTATAACCGCATAATTCGTATTTTTAGATATTGCGTTATTCATCTCTTCAAGACCTATGTTTTATGATGTAATTATACAAAAACGCATGAGTATTTCAACGATATCCCGCAGAAAATATGTATCACCGAGGAAAATCTGGAACCACACCGTTCAAATTGAGCATTTTCCTTTACTTGTCAAATAATCCCATGCTTCTTCTCCTTGTCTGGCAGAGTCCTCTTTTTGAATTATCCTTGAATCCCCCTCCGTTGAATGATATGATGAATAAAGAAGAGGAGGCTTTTCCCATGCAAGCGGTACACGCAGTTTTTTTCAGCCCCACCGGCACCACGAAAAAAGTGGTTTCCATGGCGGCACAAACCCTGGAAAAGGCGCTTTCCCTGCCTCTAAAGCAGCATGATTTCACCACCCCCGCCGGAAGAGACCAGGCACTGGTTTTCGGCCCCCATGATCTGGTGGTGATAGGCCTTCCCGTATATGCGGGCCGGCTCCCCAATCTTCTATTGCCCTTTTTAAACACCCTGGAGGGCCACGGCGCCAGGGCGCTGCCTCTGGTGCTTTTCGGCAATCGAAATTACGACGACGGGCTGCTGGAGTTGGGTCTTATACTGGAAAATCAAGGCTTTTCCCTGCTGGCGGCCGGAGCCTTTGTGGGGGAGCATGCCTTTTCCCGGATCCTGGGTGCCGGCCGGCCGGATGAGGCGGATTTAAAAGATGTCCGGCATCTGGCCCTTTCCGCCGCTGAGCGGATAAAAAAAGACGGCCCCTATCCCCGGATATGGGACCTGCTGGGGGAGGCGCCCCGGGACCTAAAGCCCTATTATACGCCCCGGGATTCCCAGGGAAATCCCATTAACATCTTAAAGGTTAAACCCCGGCTGGATGCGCAAAAATGCACTGCCTGCGGCCGCTGCGTGGGCCTTTGCCCCATGGGCAGCATCCATCCCGATGACCTGGCCCAAATAAACGGTATTTGTATAAAATGCGGCGCCTGTATCAAGGGCTGTCCCACCGGCGCCCGCTATTACGAGGATCCCGGTTATTTATACCACCAGGAAGAATTGGAAAAACAATATGCCCGCCGGGCCGAAAATTCAGTGTTTTTATAAGGAGAACATGCTATGTATATTACTCAGGATATCCGCTATATCGGCGTCAACGACCACCAAATCGACCTTTTTGAAGGCCAGTATCCCGTGCCCCAGGGCATGTCCTATAATTCCTATGTGATTAAGGATTATAAAATTGCCGTCATGGACACGGTGGATCAGCATTTTACCCACGAGTGGCTGGACAGATTGGCGGGGGAACTGGGGGATGCCAAGCCGGATTACCTGGTGGTGCATCATATGGAGCCGGATCACTCCGCCAATATCCTGAATTTCATGAAGCTTTATCCCGAGGCCGTCATCGTGTCCTCCGCTGCTGCCTTTCGGATCATGAACAACTGTTTCGGCACGGATTTTGCCGACCGCCGTCTGGTGGTGGGGGAAGGGGACAGCCTGCCCTTAGGCAAGCATGTGCTGCAATTTATCACCGCTCCCATGGTCCACTGGCCGGAAGTGATCATGAGCTATGACAAGGCCGATAAGGTCCTCTTCTCCGCAGACGGCTTCGGCCGCTTCGGGGCCCTGGATCGGCCAGATCCCGCAGGATGGGTCCCGGAAGCCAGGCGTTATTATTTCGGCATCGTGGGCCGCTTCGGGAAACAGGTGCAGGCCCTTCTGAATAAAGCGCAGAATCTGGATATCCGCTGCATCTGTCCCCTGCACGGGCCGGTGCTAAAGGAGAATCTGGAGGAATACCTCAATCTGTATAATCTCTGGTCTTCTTATCAGGCGGAAAGCCAGGGCGTGGTCATTGCCTATACCTCTGTATATGGTCACACCCTGGAGGCCGTCAAAAAGCTGGGAAAAATGCTAAAGGAGGAAGGCGCTCCGAAGGTGGTGTTGGTGGACCTGGCCCGGGAAGAAAGCGCCCAGGCTCTGGCTCTGGCCTTCCAGTACAGCCACCTGGTGCTGGCCACTACCACCTATAACGGAGAGCTGTTCCCCGCCATGCGGGTCTTCTGCCAGGAGCTGATTCATCATAATTATCAAAACCGGACCCTGGGCCTTGTGGAAAACGGGTCCTGGGCGCCTCAGGCCGGAAAGGCCATGGATGCCCTGTTCCGGGCCAATGGGAGCCTCCGCATTGCGGAACCCATGGTGACCATCCAGGGTGCCTTAAATGAAACCTCGGAAGCCGCCTTAACAGCCCTGGCCCAGGCCCTGTGCCAGGATTGGGAAAAGCCCCCGGTCCTGCCCCAGGATCCCGCCACCATGTTCAAAATCGGATACGGTCTGTACGTGCTCACCAGCCACGACGGCAAGAAGGACAACGGGTGCATTGTAAACACAGTATCCCAGGTTGCCTCCTCTCCCAACCGTATTGCCGTCTGTGTGAATAAGCTGAATTATTCCCACGATACCATTAAAACCAGCGGCAAGCTGAATCTGAACTGCCTCTCCACCGAGGCCCCCTTCGCCCTGTTTAAGCAGTTCGGCTTTGCCAGCGGCCGGGATACGGATAAGCTGGCGGATACGGCGTTTACCCGTTCCGGCAACGGTCTGGCGGTTCTGAAAGAATATATCAATGCCTTTATCTCCCTCCG
Organism: uncultured Lachnospiraceae bacterium; assembly: GCA_902783765.1. GTDB lineage: Bacteria > Bacillota > Clostridia > Lachnospirales > Lachnospiraceae > UBA6987. Next base: position 593 of record CACZSB010000183.1, on the reverse strand, counting down.
GGTGGAGGATTATATGGACCTGGGTTCCCACGGAATGTTCCTCTGCTCCATTGTGGAATCAGCGGTGATTTCCGATCAGGACAGCATGAGCTACAGCTATTATCAAGCCAATGTTAAGCCTAAGAGAAAAGCCTCCGCCGAAACAGCGGAAGCCAAAAAGGGCTGGGTATGCAAGATTTGCGGTTATGTGCATGAAGGGGAAGAACTGCCCCCGGATTTCATTTGTCCCATCTGCAAACACGGGGCCGAGGACTTCGAAAGGCAAGGCTGATAATACTTTCCGGACATAAAACAGGGGCGGCTTAGGGCCGCCCTCTTCTGTATCTTTTTACTGCAATAAGTTTTCATCCACCTGGATGGTATCTCCTGTGCTCCAGCGCCCCTCCAGCAGGCCCCGGGCAATCCGGGTTTCGATTTCCGCCTGGATATAGCGCTTTAAGGGTCTGGCCCCGAAGGCAGGATCGTAGGCCTCTTCTATAATCCGCCGCTTGGCGCCCTCGGTGATCATCAACTTCAAATCCTTCTCCTCCAGCCGCCGGGCCAGGGAGGCGGTCATCAGGTCGATAATCTGCTCCATATCCTGTCTGCTTAAC
>CACZSB010000182.1 GCA_902783765.1 uncultured Lachnospiraceae bacterium | reverse complement strand
TGAACGCAGTCAAAGCCCATATCCCCGGGCCGCACATGGCCCATAATGGCATTCAGATTGGCGCCGTCATAATAGCACAGGCCGCCGGCCTCATGAACCAGTCGGGTAATCTCCAAAATATTGGGGTCAAAGAGCCCCACGGTATTGGGATTGGTGAGCATAAGCCCAGCGGTATCCTCGCCCAGGGCCGCCTTTAAGGAGTCCAGATCCACGCAGCCGTCGGGCCCGGAGGCAATATTAATCACCTCGTAGCCGCACATAGCCGCCGTGGCCGGATTGGTGCCGTGGGCGGAGTCAGGCACAATGATTTTATTGCGCTTGCTATCCTTCCTGCTGTCGTGATACTGCTTGATCAGCATAACCCCGGTAAATTCTCCGTGGGCTCCTGCGGCGGGCTGGAAGGTCATGGCATCCATGCCCGCGATCTCTCCCAGGAGCTTTCCGGCCTCCTCCAGCACCTGACGGCAGCCGGCGGTGGCGCTTTCCGGAGCCAGGGGGTGAATGCCCGTAAAGCCGGGCAGGGAGGCCATTTCCTCGTCGATGCGGGGATTATATTTCATGGTACAGGAGCCCAGAGGATAAAAACCGTTGTTGACGCCGTAGACCTGATCAACCAATTCCTTATAATGACGGGAAATCTCCGTTTCGGACATCTCCGGGAGTTTCAGAGGACTTTCCCGCTTGAGGGAGGCCGGCAAAACCGCAGACTCGCCCTCCCATTTGGGCAGAACGGAAACCCCGTGACCGGGACGGCTTTTTTCAAAGATTAATTTCATGCCAGCACCTCCTTCACCAGGTCGATCACCTGATCCAGCTGAGCCTTACTGGGCTTTTCCGTAACGCACCAGAGCAGTCCCTCCTGAATGGGCAGACCCCCTAAGATTCCGGCTTCCTCCAACTTGTTCAGCACCGCCTCCTGCTTGGGCATGCAGGTGACAAATTCATGGAAGAATTCACCCTTATAAAGGATTTCCACCCCGGGGAGCTTGGCCAGTTCTCCCGCCAGATAACGGGCCTTGGCCATGGATTGCTCCGCCGCTTCCTTCATGCCGGCGGGGCCCATCACGCTCATATACAAACCGGCGGTAAGGGCGCAGAGAGCCTCGTTGGAGCAGATATTGGAGCTGGCCTTTTCCCGGCGGATATGCTGTTCACGGGCCTGGAGAGATAAAACAAAGGCCCGATTGCCCCGGGTATCCGTGGTTTCTCCCACGATACGGCCGGGCAAAGAACGCATATTCTTTTTGGTGGTGGCCATAAAGCCCAGATAAGGGCCTCCGTAAGCCAGGGGCATGCCCAGGGGCTGTCCCTCTCCTACTGCCACATCGGCCCCGCATTCTCCGGGGCTTTTTAACACAGCGGCGGCCAGGGGATTCATGCCCATCACCGCCATGGCTCCCGCCTCATGAGCTAGCCCAATCAGGGCCTCCGCATCCTCGATCTGCCCGTAGAAATTGGGCTGGGCAAAATAGATGGCGGAAACCTCTTCATTCAGCAGGCTCTTCAGGGCCTCTTCGTCTGTGCGGCCCTCCTTTACGGGAATCAGCTTCATTTCCGCCCCCACGCCGTAGCAATAGGTGCGAATGGTGGCGATCACATCGGGGTGGGCTGCCTGGGACACCAGGGTCACGCTGCGCTTCCGGCTGCGGCACATGGCCACCCCTTCTGCGGCGGCGGTGGCCCCGTCATAAACGGAGGCATTGGAAACCTCCATGCCCATGAGCTCACAGATCATGGTTTGATATTCAAAAATGGACTGAAGAATGCCCTGGCTGATCTCCGCCTGATAAGGGGTATAGGCTGTGAGGAATTCCTCTTTGGCAGGGATGTATTTTACAATGCTGGGTATATAATGATCATAGGCCCCGGCACCCCGCAAAATGGTTTTATAGCTTTTGTTCTGCTCTGCCAACGCCGTAAGATACGCGGCCACCTCCAGCTCGCTTTTTCCTTCGGGCAGGTTCAGGGGCCGGTTCAGATATACCGAATCCGGCACATCGGCAAAGAGCTCCCGGGGAGAGGAAAGGCCGATGCTCTCCAGCATGGCCCTTCTCTCTTCGGGGGTAGAGGGCAGATAATGACCCATCTTATGCCTCCGTTTCGCAGAATGCGTCATAGGCTGCCGCAGAAAGCAGCTCCTCGGTGTCACTTACCTTCTCCACCTTAATGAGCCAGCTGTCATAGGGAGCGCTGTTTAATAATTCGGGAGAATCCAGCAGCTCTTCGTTTACCTCAGCCACCACACCGGTGACAGGGGATACCAGATCGGAAACCGCCTTTACGGACTCCACATCGCCAAAGGCTTCTCCGGCGGTGACTTCGTCTCCCACCTCAGGCAGATTGACGAATACCACATCCCCCAGAGCATTCTGGGCAAAATCAGAAATACCCACTACCATAACGCCGTTTTCTTCCTTGACCCATTCATGGGAGCGGGAGAATTGAAGATTTGCATGTTCCATAGTTTTTTTCCTCCGTAAAATTACATTTAGTTGATGGATCCTTCGCAATCGCTCAGGATGACATGATTAAGTTTTTACCTTTCCATGACCCCGGCCAGATGATCCAGGGCGCCTTTAATGGCTTCATCGTCGAAGCAATAGTGCATGGTCTGATAGCCTGCGCGGAACTTGGCCACTTCCTCCTTCACATTCTCGCCCTTAATGCAGCGGGCGATCAGATTGGCGGTCTTTTTTAATTCCGCTTCTCCGAAGCCGAAGCGCACCATTTCGGAAACGCCCATGCGGAGGGCGCCGCTGGCGGTGAAGCCTTCTTCCTCGGGGGTGGCCTGGTAGTTCACAATAATATTGTTCTGCTCCAGCCGTTCCGCCACCTCGGCTCCCTGACCATAGCCCACGGACACCACCACCTGATGGGTTTCCGTGTAGCCGATGGAAGGATCCCCTTCCACCTTCAGGCCTTCCGCCGCCAGGGCCTTGGCCAGGGTCTTGGCGCCATTCACCACCGCAGCCTGGTACTCGGTGCGGAAGGTGTTCATTTCGTAGGCGGCCATGAGCATACCCAGCTGGGTGCCCAGATGGTGGTTGGAAACACTGCCTGGGA
>CACZSB010000181.1 GCA_902783765.1 uncultured Lachnospiraceae bacterium | reverse complement strand
TACCGGGCGGTGACCGGGGATGCCCAGGCAAAACCCTTTACCATCGGCGGGGGCACCTATGCCCGGAGCTTCCCCAACGGCATCGCCTTCGGGCCGGAACATCCGGAGCGGCCCATGCCCGACTTTGTGGGCCCCATCCACGGAGCCAACGAGGGGGCCAGCTTTAAAGATCTGCTGGAGGCCCTGAAAATCTATATCGTGGCCCTGCTGAAATTGGAAGAAATGGAGTAAAAATCAATGGCGCTTATTACTTATGCGGAGGGCAAGACCCTCACCCTGCCCCAGGGAGCCACTTATGCCCAGGCGGCGGCCCTGGCTCAGGGAGATTTTGCCCATGATATCGTGCTGGTAAAATCCGAGAACAAAATCAAGGAATTGCACAAGCTGATCGGCGGGGACGAGACCCTGGAATTTATTACCACCGGCCAGCGGGACGGCATGCTCAGCTATGAGCGCACGGCCCTGATGGTCCTCTGCGGCGCCCTAAACCGGGTGGCGGGGGAAAAGCTTCGAAAGATCTTTGTGGATTTCTCCGTGATCAACGGCTACTATGTGGAGGTGGCCGGGGATCTGACCGTGGACCAGGCCTTTGTGGAGGCGGTCAAGGCGGATATGCTGGCCCAGGTCAAGGCCGATCTGCCCATTGAAAAAACCAAATGGGAGATCCCCGAGGCCCGGGAATACTTCCGCCGCCACGGCATGCCTAACCGGGACAAGCTTTTCCGCTACCGCCGGCACAGCGGAGTCAATGTATATTCCATCGGAGATTATGTGGATTATTATTACGGCTGCATGCTGCCCTCCACCGGCTACCTTAAGGCCTTCGATCTGGTGGCCTATGAATCCGGGCTGGCCCTGCTTTTGCCCAAGCAGGAAAATCCGGAGGAGCTGGCCCCCTTCGAGCCCCAGCCCAAGGTTTTTAATACCCTGCGCCGCTCCGTGGAATGGACCATCCGCATGGGCATCGGCACCGTGGGCCAGATTAACGAAAAGATCGCCCAGGGCCAGGCCACGGATATGATCCTTATGGCGGAGGCCCGGCAGGAAATGGATATTGCCAAAATCGCCGGCCGGATTGCGGAAAATCCCGATATTAAATGCGTGATGATTGCCGGGCCCTCCTCCTCGGGAAAAACCAGCTTTTCTCACCGGCTTTCCGTGCAGCTGCGGGGCCTGGGCTTAAAGCCCCATCCCGTGGAGGTGGATAATTATTTTGTGGACCGGGAGTTTACCCCCCGGGACGAAAACGGAGAATATGATTTCGAATCCATTGAAGGGGTGGATATTGCCGGCTTCAACCGGGATATGATGGATCTTCTGGCAGGAAAGCGGGTAAAAATGCCCACCTTCAACTTTAAAACAGGCCTGCGGGAGTATCGGGGCAATACCCTAAAGCTGGGCCGGGGGGATATCCTGGTGGTGGAAGGAATCCACTGTCTGAATGACCGCATGAGCGCCGATATCCCTGCGGAAAACAAATTCCGCATTTATATCAGCGCCCTTTCCACCATCAATATCGACGAGCACAACCGGATTCCCACCTCCGACGGCCGGCTGCTGCGGCGTATGGTGCGGGATGCCCGGACCCGGGGCTACAGTGCCCAGGAGACCCTGGCCCGCTGGGCTTCCGTCCGCCGGGGGGAGAAAAAGAATATCATCCCCTTCCAGGAAAGCGCCGATGCCACCTTTAATTCCTCCCTGGTATATGAATTATCGGTGCTGAAGTCCTATGCGGAGCAGCTGCTCTTCGGGATCCCCGAGGATGCCCCGGAATACACCGAGGCCAAACGCCTGCTGCGTTTCCTGGATTATTTCCTGGCCCTGGACTCCACCCTGGTGCCCCAGAATTCACTGCTCAAGGAATTTATCGGGGGCAGCGTCTTCGGAGTATAAATACACTTTAATATGATTGTCTTTATGGGAGGGGGGCGCCAGCGTTTCCCCTCCATAATCTTCTCTCAGGGACATCATTTTCGCTTCAACCAGAGTCTGCATCTGAGCGGCCTCCTCTCCTTTCAGGCGGCTCACCGCCACCAGGGGCGCCTCACCCGCTTTCCAGGAATCGCTTTCATACAGGGCCTGCCCCAGGATATCCAGTGCCGTATCCAGGGACAGATGTGGCAGCTTCACCTTCTCCAAAAGGGCCGCCCCCGCTTCGTTATTGGCCGCCGCCCGGATCACCTGGCCGGATTCATTTATGTCCAGATAAAAACTGGCTCCGGCATGGAGGATCAGACGGGCTGCGGTTTTGTGATGTAAGCCGTGGTGCCAGATCCCCAGCAGGGCGAAGATCAGCAGCATGACCGTCAAAAGGCTTTTTATGGCCGACCTTTTCATGTCTGTTTCCTCCTATAATTCATTCTTTTCCTTCTGAACCAGCCCCAGCAGGATATTCAGATTTCCGTTGCGGCAGCGCAGGGCGTCTATAAGGGCTTTGTCGCTGCCCGCTTCCTTCAGCCGCAGCCGGTAGGTCAATTCATATAAGGTACCCATATTGGTGGTTTTCACCTGAATCAGGCGGCTGCTGCGGGTGTAGCTTGTAAACAGATCGTCAAAAAGACCGTTATAGTTCAGGTCCTCCGGGATGGTGATTTTCAGCATTCGTTCCGTGGCGTGGGCCTCCCCGAAGCCGATTTTCTCCAGAACCAGGAAAACCATAATCACCAGTCCGGTTACCAGGGCGGCCAGGGTCAGGAAGCCCAGCCCCGCCGCCAGGCCCACCGCCAGGCTGAAAAAGATAAAGCCGATATCCTTGGCACTGCCGGAGGCGCTGCGGAAGCGCACCAGGCCGAAGGCCCCCAGCACCGCCACGGAGGTGCCCAGATTTCCGTTGATCAGCAGGATAATCACCGCCACCAACAGGGGCATCACCGCCAGCATCAGGGGCAGGTAGCCCCCGCTCTTATCCGTCATCTTGTAGCACAGGGCAATCAGAAGTCCTAAAATCAGGGCGGTGATCATGGCCAGCGCCACACTGAGTAAATCAAACGATCCTGCGTGAAAAATACTTTCTAACATGCGAAACTTCCTCCTTCATTCTGTTGATGATAAACCCGCTCGACCATGGCCTTTAAAGGCATTTCCCCCAGTCTTTCCCTGTAAAAATACCCGTATTTGGAGAAGGAAGCCGGGTAGATGTGCAGGGAGGCCAGCAGGGAGGAAAACCAAAGGGGGGTGCTGCCCATCACCTTGCTTTCCATCAGCCTGAAGCCCTCCGGCAGCAGGGTATGACCGTAATCCCCCTGTTCCAGCCCCATATCCTCCCAGCGGCAGCGGATCTGGGTATCGAAGGTCAGGCGAAAGTCCGGATCCTCTTTTCCGTACATGGCAATCCTGTCATAGGCCAGGTACAGGCCCTTTTTCAGGGGATAACGCTGCAGGAAAAAGTCCATCTCCCGTAAAATCTGGCTGTCCTTTTCCGGCCGCACCCCCTCCTCCAGATAGCGGTAAGCCTCCTGAAGCCCCAGACTGATCCGTCGCTTGTTCACCACTTTTTTATATTTCTTTTTGATTTCCAGAAAAACCTTGGAATCCTTCCGGGGGATGCCGTAGCTCCGCAGCCGCAGCTTTTCCTTGTAAACCGGTTTTTCGATGGAGCGCCGGATCAGCCGGTAATCCGCCGTATCATAATAAATATTGCAAATGGTATGGAGTCCGTATTCATCCGCCTCCATATAGGGGGCCAGGGCCAGCCGCAGGCGCTCATATTTTTCCGGGGTCAGAAGGTATTTCTTTTCGATGCGGTTGAAAACCATCTGTGCCATCACGAGCCTCCTTGCTTGACGGATACCCGCACCCCGTCGCTGCTCACCGTAATATCCCCGTTCCGGGTTTCAAATACCGCCACCCGGTAGGCCTTCAGCAATTCTACGGTTTTTGTCTCCGCCGGGTTTTTCTGGGAGGTGCAAAGGGCCGCCGAGGAGGGCCGCAGGCTTTCCATCAGCTCCACCAGGGCCGTTTGATAGACCCCGTGATGGGGCATTTTAACAAAATCGCATTGCCGTTCCTGATTCTTGGCCAGCCAGCTGCGAACCAGACGCTTTTCCGCATCTCCCATGAACACTAAGCTGGTGTCGCCGTAGCGAACGGTGGTTATCAAGGAAAAGTCATTGTCATATTCCTTTGAGGCGTCAGGGATTTCGTAGGAGGCCGGGGGCTCGATCAATATATCCGCCTTGCCCCAGCTCATTTCCCAGTCTTCCCTGAGCCGTATTTCCTGGGTGCCGTTTTTTTCCTTGCTGAGGGCCAGGGCGTCCATCATTTCCTGATAATCCGTGCTGATGCCTTCGTAATCCGGCAGAATCACCCGTTCCACCACCAGCGCTTCCAGCACTGTGTCGGCGCCCCCCACATGGTCCTTGTCAAAGTGTGTGATAATCAGCGCGTCCACCTGGCTCAGGCTCTGCTTTTGCAGATAATCTACAATCTCCAGGCCGTCCTCTTCCTCTCCCGCATCCAGAATAATCACCTTATCCTCCTGCTGAAGGACCATGGCGTCCGCCTTGCCGACCTTGAAAATCTTAGCCGTCAGCAGGGGCAGCACCTTCTGCTGGGTTTCCGCCTGAGTCCGCCGGTTCAGCAAAAGGAAGAGGGAAACCACCAGAAGGGCCAGCAGGAAAAGGATTCCGATATATTGTTTCTTTTTCATGGGACCTCCTTTCATGTACCGGGTTATGCCTGTAGTATGAAGGGGGTTTATTAGATGGGTATTAGGAAAAACAGAGGATTAAGGCGGCGCAAAATCCAACGAGGGACTGGAATACGACTTTGATGTGTGCTATTATAACGGAAGCGATAAGAAGAAATCGAAGGACGGCCATGCAGAAACAGCGGTAAGCGGCGAAATCGACTTTATCATTCAGGAGAACGGCATTCTATATCCCATCGAGATTAAGATGTCTACGGCTCCCAAAGCGAGCATGGCTTCGGAGTTCGATGTATTGGACGGAATCCCCGATAAAAAACGTGGAATGGGGGCTATCATCTGTTTGCTGGACAGAAAAATGTATCTGCGAGATAACCTGATTGCGCTACCGCTTTCATATCTATAGACATAGCAAGCATCTAAGTAAAAACCAGAATAACGGAACCTGCTACGGAGATACGAAATGAAGAGCAAAAGGATTATTTATATACTGGACTTTATCATTCTTAGCCCGATTTTAGTTTATTTATTTTTCAATAAATTGCTGCCTCCGAGCTTGATCATCCATTTTGGTCCCGGAGCCGTTCAGTATACCAGCACATTCAACGCTATGGTGTTGGTTCCCCTGCTTTGTCTGGTTTTACAGCAAATTATCGTGTATAAACCCGATTGGCTTGGAATGTCTGCCAAGAAAAAGGGCTTGTATTATTTGCTTCCGATACTTATGGTCGTGTTTTACTTCTTCTCGTTTTTGCTGAGTAGGAGTTAGGACTGGTTTTCGCTTCCCTTGTACATTTCCTTCATCATGGCAGCTAAAAATGAATTCTCTTGCCCCTGATTGTACAGGATGGAAGCATTGACGGCAGACTGCAAAAGGCCCTCGTCCACTTCTTTTGCGAAATATGGATTGGCAATCAGCATCTCCAGCAAAAAGACTTTCAGTGCCTTGTCACCATAGTTCCTGTATCCTGCCTCATCCGTCTTAAGTTTCTCTGTCAATTCAATATAGCACTGCACAAGGGCTTCCCTGCCGCCCTTCCGTCCAATCAGTTCCCGGAAGGCATCGCACTGTGATAAGAAGCAATCATAATTCTCCTTATCAGAGTTGTAGATGCCTATATTGATTAAAAGGGGATAATCCAGAATAGCCTTCGTCAATCCATCCAAGGTCATCCTGGATAAAGTGTCTTCGTCAATCTTGGTAGCTTTCAGCTTATCTGAAAGGGAGCCCAGCGCCTTCCATTTTTCCGGGTTCTTGCCAGGGCTCACGGGATATGTATATTCCTTCTTTTCTTCAAGGAGGTCCTGCTCAATTTCTTGAGCAGATAATATGCTTCCGCCACAAAGAATCAGAAGCAAGAATAATGCTGAAAATATTAATAACAGACTTCTTTTCATCTCTTTTCCTCCTGACACTCTTGGGCGTTTCATAGGAAATGGGACATCTTTATTTGATCGTGATGTATTTCTGCAACCTACTATTTGGCTTTTCGGGTATCGTCATGGCAATGCGACCCTGTTCCAAGAGGGGTTGAAGGTGTTTTCTTACGGATTTCTTTTCTTTATAACCCAGATATAATGCTATGTCTGTGATTCCTCTCGGTTCATTGCAATACTCCAAAATACGCATCGCCGTAGCGTTTTTCCCTGCCCCCACAGAGGTTGCGACTGGGGTATTTTCCCCCGCGACTGGGGTATTTTCCCCTGCGACTGGGGTATTTTTTTCCGTGACTGGGGTATTTTTCCCTGTGACTGGGGTATCATTTTCCGTAACTTGTGCATTTTCGTCCGCAACTGGTACATTGACCCCATCACCTATCCGTTCAAACGGAATCGTCACCTTAATGTTGTTTTCCGCCAAACGGAAAGCCTCCCGGCCGTAAACATCCACGATTGC
>CACZSB010000180.1 GCA_902783765.1 uncultured Lachnospiraceae bacterium | reverse complement strand
TTTTTATCCCTTAACGGCTCCCGCCGTGACGCCCTCCACATAGTACTTTTGCAGGAACATGAATAGGGTCACAATGGGAATGGCCACGATGACGCAGCCCGCCGCAAATTGCGTAAAAAGATTGGTGTCCGGATGGGTGCCGAAAAGCAGGGAATAGAGCCCCACGGACACGGTCCAGTGGGCGGCATTATCCGCCCCGATGATCACCTTGGCAAAAATAAAGTCCATCCAGGGAGCCGTAAAACTCATAAGGGCCTGGTAAATGATGATGGGTTTTGACAGGGGCAGAATGATCTTCCGGAATATTTTGAAATTGGTACAGCCGTCCAGCTTGGCGGATTCCACCAGGGCATTGGGGATCACATCAAAGAAGCCCTTGGCCACCTGGAAACCCAGCCCTGCCCCGGCGCTGTAGGCCAGGATCAGGCCGATGACGGAATACTCCGGGTGGGCGGGATTGCCGCTTAAGCCCACGGATTTTAAGAGAAAATAAATGGCGATCATGCTCATGAAGCCCGGGAAAAGGCCAATGATCATAGCAATATTCATGAAAGGCTTCCGAAGCCTAAACTTCAATTTGGACATGCAGTAGGCCACGGAAAGCACCAGGAAAGTGGAAATGATGCAATCCACCACTGCGATCAGCAGAGTATTGCCCATCCAGCGAAGGAAGGCCCGGGGCACCCCGTAATAGGTGGCGGAAAACAGGTCCCGGAAATTCTTCAGTCCCAGGGCCCGGGGAAAGAAGCTGCTGGTGACCCGGCCGATAAAGGTGCCGTCGGGCTGATACTCGCAGCGAAAGGCAGAAAGGAAGATCCACAGCAGGGGCACCAGCCACAGCAGGCTTAAAATCACCAGCAGGGTATAGCTGACTCCCAGACTGACCCGGCGGTTTTGGGATTGACTTTTAAACTTTTTCCGGCTCATTGGAAGGTCTCCTCCTCGTTATAGGCCCGGCTGCGGCGGTAGCTGATCAGGGTGATGCTGGCGGTGATCAGGAAGGTAAATATCCCAATCACGGCCCCCGTATTATAGGAGCCCTGATCGATGGTCACTTTATAGAGCCAGGTTACCAGCAGATCCGTGCCCCCGGCCTGGTAGCCCGTATAACTGGGCCCCCCGCCTGTCAGCAGGAAAATGGAATTAAAGGAATTGATATTCCCCACGAAGCTGGAAATCAGGTACGGGGTGGTGATGAATATCACATAGGGCAGGGTGATCTTGAAAAACATTTTCGCAGGGGAGGCCCCGTCCACCCGGGCCGCCTCATACAAATCCGAAGGTATATTCATCAAAATCCCGCTGGTCATAAGCATGGTATAAGGAATTCCCACCCACATATTGACCAGGATGACCATCAGGCGGGCCAGATTCTCGCTGTCGCTGGCATGAAGACCCAGAAAGCCCACGGGCTCCTGGATCAGGCCCAGATTCATTAAGAGGGAATTGACGGGCCCGTACTCTCCCAAAAGATTCCGCACCGCCAAAAGAGAAATGAACTGGGGTACGGCTATGGTCAAAATAAAGATGGTGCGGAAGAGCTTTTTCCCCTTCAGCCCCTTCTTGTTGATCAAAAGAGCCAGGAGGATGCCGCCGAAATAGCAGCTTAGGGTGGCAAAAATGGCCCAAATGAAGGTCCAGCCCAGTACAGGCAGAAAGCGGTTTTTGATCTCCACCCCCAGGGAACCCTCCCCGGTGAAAACCGCTGCGAAATTAGCCAGCCCGTTCCAGTGGAACAAATTGGTGCCTGCATCATTCATGTCCTGGGTATTGTAAGTGGTAAAGGCCAGGGAGATCATGAAGATAGTAGGCAGAATGGTAAAAACGGTGGCGGCAATACAGGTGGGGGTCAGCATGGTCACATGGAAACGCCCATCCAGCAGTTCCTTTAGATCCTCCTTGAAACTGGTGGGCCGCCGCCCTGCCTGCCGGTCCTGATCCGCTTTAAAGGAAGAGCGGATATTGGCATTCCATACCAGGAAATAGATCACCACCAGGGCAATGGTCACAAAGCCGAAAAGCACCATCAATTTACAGTCGGAGCCGCTGGTAAACTGCCCCGTTAAAGGATCGAAAGCGCCCCCCTCGGAAAGATACTTCAGGCTGAGATTCCGCAGGGCCTTCCAGCCGTAGGGCGTTTTATTGATGGTGGGGCAAAAGATCATCACCCCTAAAACAGCCAGCTGGAAAAGCAAAAACAGAAGGCCTTTTATGATTTGGCCATGACAAAGATTCCCTGCCCCAAAAATGAAATGGGACAGTTTGGTGCCCGGAGAACCCTCCCGGAAGCGCCGCCAAAAGGCGGAAAACCTCCGGGACAGCATGCCGGATCCTTCGTTCCTTATCTGTTTCTTGTTTTCTGCTTCCATGGCAGAGATCCTCCGGAAAACAAGGGTCAAAAACAGGCTTAGGCTCCCTCGGGCAATACCGCCGGGAACTCTTTGGGGGCCACCCCATGCATCCACAGGTATTCCATGAGATACAGGCCCTTTCGAACCCCCTCCAGAGAAGAGGTTTCGGATAGGAGCTGATCTCCGGTGGTGGGGTAAGGGGTCTGATCGATCATGGCCCGAAAGACCGCCGGTGCATTTTTGGAATAATAATAGGTGTTCAGGGTGCCGGTGATAAAGGGTTGAGGAATGCCCCACTCTGCCATGCTCACCTGGATGGCCGCCAGATTGTACTGGCTTTCCGTGACCTTGCCGTTGTCATAGCAGCTTTTGATATACTCCGCCGCCCCGGCATAGGCCGGTACATTCAGGCACTCCAGGTAGGAGGCGTTCTGAATATCCTTGCCGGAAAGATACTTGATCAGTTCCTGTTCCTTGGCATATTTGCTGGGGGCTGAATTGGCATTGATCATAAAGCATTTGCAGTCCGCAAAGGTGCCTCCCCTAAAGACGGTTCCGGCACTGACGCCGGAAAGCCCCGCCACGGACTCCTCCGTAAGGGTAAAGGTGGGGATCATGGCAATGCCCAGATTGGATTCGCCCAAAGCGGCTTTGGCGGTATTATAATGCCAGGCGCCGCCGATAACAGCCAGAACTCCCTGATTGTTTTTATCCAGATCCGCGTCCCATCCGTCGGCAGAGGCCCATTTGAAGCCGTTGGGATCCGCCGCATAGGCCTGGAGCCAGCGGACAATGGCCACGGTGTCATCCCCCTGGCAATGACTCTGTCCCTTGGAGCCCCCGGCCACGGAATCGGCCCCTTCGTAAATCTTCAGGCTGGTGCCATGATCGTTCAAACGGGTGGCCAGCAGGGCAAAGGACATATTGTAGCCGTCGTCGCCGGTCACGGTGATCGCCTTGGTGCCGGCGGCCTTGGCCGCTTCCCGAAGCCCCTCAAAGCTCTTGGCCTGCTCCTCCGTCACCAGCGCCTTATTGTAATACAGAAACAGGGCCTGGGAGATATAGGGCACGCCGTACAGATAGCTGGTGTCATTCAAGGTGGAGTAGATCACATTCCGGAAGGAAGCGGGATTATCCGCCAGAATCTGGTCGATGAGCCCCTGGTCCGTAATGGGCTTGGCGCATTGGGTGGAGGCCAATTTCCCGATATTATCGTGGGCCACCGTATAAATATCCGCCGCCGCCGTGGGGTCTGTGGTGATGGTGCCCGCCACGGAGCCCGTATCCATGCCCTTCACCTCAATTTTATAGCCGAAGTCGCTGTGGGCCGTCAGATATTCATTGCATATTTTCTGATAAAACTCGGCGGATTCCTCTCCCACCCAGATTCTGATGAGACCGTCGTCCTTTTCCTGGGCCTGGCTGCCGCCGCTACCCCCCTCGCTGCTGCCGCTGCAGGCAGAAAGGAGCAGGGCTCCGGCTCCCAGAACCAGCAAAAGCTTCATCCATTTTTTCATCTCTACATACCTCCTAATATATCAAAACTAATTAATTCCTTCATAAGACAGCTTTTCTATCACCATCAGCCCCGTTACGGCGTCACAGAGGGTTTTGTGCTTTGAATTCAGCAGCATTTCCGTCAGTCGGATCACCGGTACCAGCAGGAAGGTCAATATGCCTGTCAGCAGATACAGGGCCAGACTGTCCAGCAGAAATACATACAGAAAACGGCCCAGGATCCCGCTCCCCCGGGCCCGGCTCTGCCTGGCTTCGGAAAAGAGCATGAGCCCTGTGAGGCGCTTGCCCGGGGTGGCCCGGTCCCGGTTCAGCAGGGGGAAAATAAGCAGCAGGGGCAGCTGGGCCAGAAAGCAGGCCAGGGCTTTCAAAAGATAGGCCCGGATATTGGCCTCCAGCCGCTTGGTCTGATAGGCCTCGTTTTGATTTAAGGCCGCTGCCGCCTCCCTCAGATCCCCCTCAAAATGGGTCAGGGCCTCCTGCTCCATCTGCCGATAATCCTCATAGCGCCGCCGGTAATCCGCCCCCAGGGGCGTTTCCATGATCAGGGCGGTAAAAAGCATAAACAGCAGGAAAATCAGCCCTGTATCAAAGCCGTCCGCCACCAGCCGCTTGGGTAGAATCGGTCTGGAATTGGCCCTAAGGCCCGGGGGTCTTTCCCCTACTCTTTCCCCGCTCATGCCAGCAGAGAGTCCTCTGTTTCCCCGTCGAAGAAGTGCAGCTTTTCAGGGTTAGGCCGGGCATAGAGCACATCCCCCGGGGACACATCTGTCCGGTCGATAAGCTTCACCACCAGATCTCCGGTCTGCTCCTTCACCGTAAGGGCCTCCGGTGCATCCCCCGGCTTTCCGTAAACGATGGTTTCGTTGCCCAGATACTCCACGGTGGTCACCCGGATCTTCAGGCCTTCCCCTTCGGTCCCCAGGGAAAGGTGCTCCGGCCGGATGCCGAAGATCACCGGTTTTTCACCCCTAAGATAGGCCTCGGGGATCCTAGTCAGGGCCTCACAGGACAGGACCAGGCTCTCCCCGTGTTCAAATGACACCTTAAGTTTATCTCCCTCCCGCCCCAGGGTAACGGGGAAGAAATTCATTTGCGGGGTGCCGATAAAGCCCGCCACAAAACGGTTTTTCGGATGATTATATAAATTCATGGGGCTGTCGATCTGCTGCACGAAACCGTTTTTCATTACCACGATGCGGGTGCCCATGGTCATGGCCTCCACCTGGTCGTGGGTCACATAAATAAAGGTGGTCTTTAGGCTCTTATGGAGGGCGGTGATCTCCGTGCGCATGGCGGCCCTAAGCTTAGCATCCAGATTGGAAAGGGGCTCGTCCAGCAAAAAGACCTTGGGGTCCCGCACCAGGGCCCGGCCCAGGGCCACCCGCTGGCGCTGTCCGCCGCTCATTTCCTTGGGCTTGCGGTCCAGATATTCCTCGATATCCAGCATTTTGGCCGCCTTCATCACCCGTTCTTTGATCTCCCCCTCCGCCATGCGCCGATTCCGAAGGCCAAAGGCCATATTTTCGTAAACCGTCATGTGGGGGTACAGGGCGTAGCTCTGGAAGACCATGGCGATATCCCTGTCCTTGGGTTCCATATCGTTTACCAGGGTGTCCCCGATATACAATTCTCCGGCGGTGATACTCTCCAGCCCGGCGATCATCCGCAGGGTGGTGGATTTTCCGCAGCCGGAGGGCCCCACAAAAACAATAAATTCCCGGTCGGCGATTTCCATGGAAAAATCGTTGACGGCCTTGTGACCGTTATCATAGACCTTGTAAATATGAGATAATTTCAAGCTGGCCATTTTTTCTTCTCCTGTGCGGCACCGGACCTGTTCCCTATATTATAATCGAAATATCACACAAACGGTACGCCTTTTTTATCCAATTCCCCTATCAGGGTCCCAATCCCTTTTAGGCGGCTATTGATGCTGCCTAAGGGCCGGTCCTGCCGGTCGAAAACCTGGTACAGTTCCTCCTTCAGGCTGATGCGGCCGATCTCACCCAGGGGAATGACCCTCCGGCGAAACAGATAGCTCATATAAAGCTTATCTTCCCGAATCCAGGCGGCATCCGTCAGCATGGCAAAAAGCACAGCACCGGCGGCCAGAGCCACCAGACTCATCAAAATACCCGCAAAAATGCTTAGAGGGCTGCCCCCCAGCATAAATAATAGCAGGGCGCTGATAAGGCTCCCCAAAAGAGCCCCCAGGACAAAAACAAAAGGCCCCTTTTCCACTTCCGTGCTGATCTCACTCCGCCCCAGCATGGCATCATCTCTCCCTCAAAACCAGGGATTCATTCCCCAAAAGCAGGATCTCCCCGGATACCGGCCCATAATCCCGCTCTAAGCTGGAGGAGTACAGGATCTCATAATCCCCCGGCAATGTCACGGTCCCCCCGCTAATGGTATGGAAGATCCACAGATCCCCCAGACGGAAACTGATGGTGCCCTGCTCCACCCGGATATCCCTCAGCTGCTCCGCAATGGCACTCCGGTCCAGCAGCCTCAGCAGAGCCGTAGCCCGCCTAAGGGCAATCAGCTCCCGGATCTTTTCGTAAATATCCCTGTTTTTGATTTTCAGGGAATAATCCATAAGATTGACGAGATCCCCGGATTGATAGGAGTTGCCGTCGTAGGGGCGAGTCTTGCCTGCGCCATCATTATATTTGCTGCGCAAAAATTCTTCTCCCTCCTGAATAAAGGGAATCCCCTGAGAAAGGAAAACCAGGGCCTCGGCCTGGGTGTAGGCGGCGGGGAGCCGCTCCTCATTCAAGGTCTGGATCAGCTGGTCGTAAAGGGTGTAATTATCGTGGCAGGAAACATAATTCAGCACCTGATTGGGATCGATATTCTGGGTCTTGATGCTGCCCTTGGAAAAGCGTCCCTCCAGGCAAAGGGCCAGCTGGGAGGCATCGGCGCTGCTGCCCTGAACATAGCCCTTTCCGGGGTTGTTGTCCCCCCGGGCGGCATTGCGGAGCACATCATTAAAGGCCCCCACTAAAATCCCGCTGCCTCCGAAATAGTCCTGGGCCAGGGATTCCTGCACCGTGGTCTGCTCCTTCAGCCTGGCATCGCTGATCCCCGCCTTCAGCTTGGAGCTGCCTCCGGTCCAGGGTTCCCCGTACACCATAAAATGGGGATCCAGGGCCGTCAGATCCTTGTAAATATCCGCCATAATCTGATTGTCCATCAGCCCCATCAAATCGAAACGGAAGCCGGAAATATGATACTCCTCCGCCCAGAAGAGACAGGATTCCCGGATGAATTTGTTCACCATATACCGCTCCGTGGCGATCTCATTGCCGCAGCCGGAACCGTTGTAAAAGCTGCCGTTGGCCTTGGTGCGGTAGTAATAATAGGGCACCAGCAGGTTCAGATTGGAATTCTCCGAGGCGGCGGTATGATTATAGACCACATCCATATTCACCCCGATCCCCGCCCGGTGGAGGGCCAGGATCATTTCCTTTAATTCCCGGATCCGCACGGTGCCGTCGTAGGGGTCCGTGGCATAGCTGCCCTCAGGCAGATTGTAATTTAAGGGATCATAGCCCCAGTTGTAATTTCCCCGGCTCGGCTGGGTCCCGGAAGCGGCCTCATCCACGGAGGCATAATCAAAAATCGGCTGAAGCTGCACATGGGTGATACCCAGCTCCACCAAATGATCCAGCCCCGTGCTCACCCGGCAGGTTTGGGTCTCGCCGGAGGCTTCATCTTCAATCGTTTCCTCATAATAGGTCCCTCCCTGGGCCAGGCCCAGGAAACGGCCCCGGTAGGCTTCCGGCACCCCGCTGCTGGGGCTGATGGTCATGTCCCGGACATGGGCCTCGTAAATCACCGCATCCACACTCCGGCCCGTAAAGGGATTATTATCCTGCTCCCAGCCGGAAATGCTCTGATTCAGCCGGGTGAAATTCACCACCAGTCCCCGGCGGCCATTCACGCCGGCGCCCCTGGCATAGGGATCCACCACCTCATGGGTGCCTTTGGCATTGGTCACAGTGTAGGTATAATAATAGCCCGTCAGATCCCGGGGCAGGGTGATGGCAAAGACCCCCTTTTCCCCTTTTGTCATTTCGTGGGTCTCCAGGGGATCAGGATCCGAATCCGGATCGCCGCTTTGATACAGTTTCAGTACCATGGCGCTGCTGGTGGGGGCCCAGACCTTAAAGCTGGTGGCCGTTGGGGACGCCTCCTGATCGAAGCTTACCCCCAGATCCCGGCCTTCATAGGCATAAAGGGCATTGAATTCTTCCGTGTCATAATAATTTGTCAGCATCACATCCACCCGGCAGGTCCATTCATTATCAAAGCGGTAACCCACACTGATCTGATCGCAGACATCCAGAGACTCCTTCAGGGTCAGGGGCACCCGCTTTAAGAAGGGATCATATTCTCCCATGGTAAAATCCTTATATTCCTCACCATTTATCCTCAGGGAAAAACGGGGGGCATAGGCACTGAAATCTCCGGAAAGGGGCTTGAAATATACTTCAATGGCCCGGGTGCTTTGAAGCATGGCATAGCTGACAATGGATTTTAAGGCATTGTCCCGGGTATCAAAAACCGTGGATTCCATGGTTCGCACAAAAACCTCCTGAAGGCCCCCGGGGGTCTGGGGCAGAATATCCACAAAGCGGTCTCCGTCCGGATCTTTGCTCCAATTGTCCGTTCGGACAATAAAGCCCAAACGGCTTAGGGACTTGCCACCGGATATGACAGCCAGATCCAGATCCGCATAAACGCCGTAATCATCATAGCCGGTGAAGGGATAGGCGGCGCCGTTTCCCCCGTTCCCCATATCCCAGGCCCAGACATTCCAGGGCTCGTAACTGCTCCGGTCGTTGGCATGGTCGTCATTTCTGCGGTAATGGAGCCGCAGGATTTTCGTATCCTCCAGAGGAAGGGCGCTGTAGTCCTTTTCATCCAGGCTGTAGCGGCTGATGACCTGGCCCGCCGGTTCCAGCTGGATGGGAATATCATCGGGGCCCTCCTGAATCGTCTCGCCTTGAGATGAAGAGCCGCAGGCCCCTAAAATCAGGACCGTCAGGCCCAGGAGCAGCCAGAGAATGAGTTTATTATGCTTCATGACGCCTCCCTTCCGAATGGGTGCTTCCCTAGAAACCCGAGAGATCCGCAAAGCCCTGCTCAAGCAGCTCTCCCGAAATATCCATACTTTGTTTGATTACCCGGGCGTCCCAGCGGGTGGGATCTCCTATCACATAACCCTTTTCAAAGACCGCCAGCAGAAAGCCTGTCATACCGGCGGTATCCACCAGCAGTACTCCGTCCCGGATCTCGTATTCCTGATGCCAGCGGCTGGGGTTCCAGCTCCAGATATATAATTCATAACTGCCGTCCAAAAGCTCCGGGGCCAGATTGATCACATTAAAGCCTCCGGGCAGCAACGCTATCTTGCTGTAGCTGAAATGACGGGCACGGGTGAAGGAAGCATTTTTCATCTCAAGATGAAGGGTCACCTGATTTTCTGCCAGATGCTCCTTAAGGGAGATTCGGGCAGAGCCGCTAATGGGATAGCGCTCCGACTCCTCATTGAAAGAGTACCAGGCTTCCTCGCAGTTTTTAAGGGAGATCGTCACTTCCAGGGAATCTGCAAAACTGCCCCCCCGCTGGCTGATTTCATACTCCGGGCAAAGGCCGGGGGAGCGGGTGAGAATGGCCATGCCCTCAATGGCAAAGCGGATCCTGGCCTCCTGATTGTGGACCATTACCGCCTGGCCCGTAACGGCATCATAATACCTGCCGTTTTCCAGGTGGGGCAGGGAGATCACCACTTCCTTTTCCGGGTCCCCGTCCTCCAGGCAAAGAATCAAGGCCCCCTGGTCCCCCTCTCCCAGGCGCTCATGGATCAGATAGGTCCCCTCCGCCTGTTCAAAGACCCGGGCTCCCAAAAAACGATTGTGGAAGCGGTTGATGGCCCCCAGCAGGGCCCCCTCAAAGGCATAGGAGCCCACGCTGCCCACCTGCAGAGCCCCGTCGGGCCGGGCCAGATACAGGGCTCCCAGCTCCGGCCGGGTGGCCAGCACCGCCCAGTATTTTGCCACCCGCAATTCGGAATAATGGGTATTGCTGCTCACATATTCATCGTGGCTCTCCACCCAGGCCACCAGCTGCCGGGCCTCCCCGCTTTTCAGCCGGGCCGAAAGGATCAGAGAGGCATCCTTGGCGGCAAAAGCATTTTTCAGCTGGGCGGTATAGCCGTCATCGGTGACCCGCATATATTTGGTATAGGCCTCCAGCCCCCGGCCCAGGGGCGCATTCAGTATCTCCCCGTAAACATAAAGGCTTTGACCTGTTTTCTCGAAATAATATTTTTTGGCCTCCTCCAGGGTCTTTTCCCAGAAATCTCCGGGATAGTCCGGGTCCGTGGGGGTTTCGATATGCTTGGCCGCATCAAAGCGAAAACCGTCCACCCCGGCATCGATGCACTCCTTAAGGAGAGACAGCACCCGTTCCTGAACATAGGGATTGGCCGTATTTAAATCCGGCAGATTGCCATAGGCATAATACTGGGTTTCCGCGCCGGATCCTGTGGCATTTTTTCTGTGATGAAAGCTAAGGCCCCGGCCGTCCGTATCCTGATTGCGGTTGGCATAGATCCAGGGCTCGTAGGCCTCCACCAGGGGCGAGACCATGGGGGTGCCGTCAGCCTCCTTTTCCTCCTGATCCGTGGTGGCCATGTGATTGGCCACAATATCTGCCAAAATGCAGATCCCGTAGCCCTCCGCCTCTTCGCAGAGGCGGATCAGATCTTCCTTGCTGCCCAAAGCGGATTTTTCCGCAATGGAAAAGCTTAGGGGCTGATAAAAGGCCCACCAGGCGGCGCCGCCCCCTTTGGGCTGCTGCACAGGCATGGTGAGCACATTTTTAAAACCGGCCTCCCGGATGGCCGGAAGGTTTTCCCGTATTTGTTCGTAAGTCCAATTAAAGGCATGGAGAGTCAGGCCCTCCTCTGCCCGGCGGGGCAGGGTATCCACATAGCTATCCTCAAAATCGGCATATTCCGGGGTTTTGGAGCCACAGGCCCCCAGGAGAAAACAAAGTCCCATGAGTCCCATCAGACAAAACAGCCTCCGCCGCATTTTATTGTTTTGTCCCATGCCGCCTCCTTTCTCCGCCGGAGCCGTGATATAAAGAAGGGGCGGCCCAGGGCCGCCCCGCCGGCGGAAAGAATTATTTTGCCTTCACTTCCACCTTGGCATTCTCGCCTTCGAAACTGATGGTGACCACATAGCTGCCGTCGGCTTCGCATTTGAAGTTGTTATCGCCGTCGCCCCAGCTGTAGGTCCAGTCACCGTCGGCCCGAACTTTGAATTCGTCTCCGGCCTTCAGTTCCACTTCTCCGGTCCAGGTATTTTCACCGTCGGCCTTCATTTCCACATCGGCGCCGTCACTGCCCCAGTTGGAACCGGCAAAGCCGCCTACAATACCGTAGGTATGATCCCCGGGCACATAGGCCACCACTTCTTCATAGGCCTGTCCGTCCTTCGCCTCCTTCAATACCAGACCGATGCCATAGCCGGCCTTCTCGGGGGAGGAAGCGGTTTTGTACTGGGCGATCACCAGGGTGTAAACACCGGCACCGCCGATAACCACGGGATTGCTGGCCCAGGAAAAACCGTTTTCATCCGCTTCTTCCTGCCATACGGGCATGAACATGGTTTCAGGGGTCAGGGATTCGGCATGGGCGGTGTGGGGATCGGAGATCCACTGGGCTTCCGCATAAACCTTATTGCCGCCGTCCACCTCCGCGGTGCACTGGGCTACCTTGAAAGCGTAGGAGCCATTGGCCCGGTACAGCTTGCCATCCTTCAGGAAATTGGTGGTCCAGCCTGCGTCATTGGTGCCGAAAATCAGATCGATGGTGTACAGATACAGCACTTCCTTGGCGGAAAGGGTCTTATGCAGATCCTCGCTGATGGTCTTCACATCGGAAAGGGTAATGGCCTTTAAGGCAGATTTTTCGTACAGGGCGCTGTCCTTGCCGTTCCAGGCATTCTCCGTGCCGTCTGCCAGCAGGTACTGACCATGGGCCACCCAGGCTTCATGGCCCGCATCGGCCAGGGGCTTTTCCGCTTCGGTGGTAGCGCTTGTGCTCTGTTCCGGGGTAGTGGTGGTATTGCTGCTGTTGCTGTTGCTGCAGGCCGCCAGGGAAAGTACCATGGCCATGGCCAGCAGCAGCGCGATGATCTTTTTCATGTTAATTTCCTCCTTTTGGAATCAAATTCCGTCCATATTATACACAAAATCAGGGAAATAATCAAACAGGATTTATAGTCTGTATTCAGCTTTGAGACCGCCCAGGGTCTGTGGTTTTTGGCCCCGGCGGCCCTTAGTCTGAGGACAGGGAGGTTGATCATGGAAGATCTGTGCCGGAAAATGGGGGCCCTGCTGCGGCAATGCCGCAAGGAAAAGGGGCTGAGCCGGGAGGCCTTAGGGGCTCTGGCCGGCTTTCATTTTACCTATATCGGCCAGGTGGAGCGGGGGGAGAAGAATATCCCTTTGCTCAGTCTGGAACGGATCGCCGCCGCCCTGGATCTGTCACTCTTCGATTTGTTTGAAAAGCTCCAGGGCCGGGCGGGCCGCCCCGCCAGTGCCATTCCCCGGGAGGTCTACGAGCTCACCGCCGCCCAGAGTCTGCCCCGGCAGGCCCAACTCTACGGCCTGATCCGGGAATTTTGCCGCTACGGAGAGGACTCCCCCTGAGCCTCCTGTAATATCTCCTCCGGCAGGCCCAACAGCCGGCAGATGGTCAGGGCGTCCCGGGGGCATTCCCGTCCCTTTTCCACCTCTATCAAACCGTAATCCATGGCATTTTCAATGAGCCGCAGGCCGTCCCGGCTCTGGGGAAAACTGCCCAAATCCGGGCTCTCTTCTCGCATCTGATCCAGGCCCTTTACCTGATAATGGCGCAGGGCCAGATCTCCGGCCCCGTCATAGTGGGTGGCCAACAGAGTCAGGGCAGGCCTGGTTCTCAAATAAGCCACAATCCCCCGTACAATGGCCGCCCCCTCCCTGGCGTTGGTACCCCGGGCCGGTTCGTCCATGATGATCAAACTCAGACCCTGGGTGCGGATCCGGCCCAGGGCTTCCTTCAGCTGGAGCATTTCGCCGCCAAAGCTGCTGAGGCCCTGCCGGGCATCGGAAAAATCCCGGTTGATCAGAGCCGCCTCCCGAAGCAGGGGGATCCGAGCTTTTTCCGCAAAAACATAACAACCGCTTAAGGCCAAAAGACTGTTCAAAAGAACTGTTTTCAGGGCCACGCTCTTGCCCCCCATATTGGCGCCGGTCAAAAGGGTGACCCCCGCCTCCAGGGTAATATCCAGGGGGGTAAAATCCCGGCCTCGTTCCTTTAAATGGGCCGCCACCTCCGGGTGGACTGCCTGCTGCAAATAGAGGCCTTCGCCCCCCATCAGAGGCCGGCTGCAGCCAAAGCGCCGGGCCAAAAGGGCCTTGGCCAGGGCCCCGTCCAGCCGGCCCAAGACCGCAGCATTTTCCTCCAAAAGATCCAGATAAGGAATGAGTGCCCGGCTCATGGACTCATAAATGGCCAGCAGGGCCTCCTCCTCCCGGCGGGCGGCCTCCTGCCTTTCTTGAAGCAGCTGCGCCCGCGGGCCCTCTTCCCGCTTCAGCTTTTCCTCCAGGGCCCGCTTTTCCCGGCGGGCTTTAGCCAGGGCCGGACTCCGTTCGTCTTCCACATAAAAGCCCGCCCGGTCACTGCCGGTGGGATCTAAAATCCGCAAAACCTCCTCCGCCTCCCGGAGGCTCAGCCCCTGCAGGGCTTCATAAGAGGGCAGGGCCTTAAAGCAGGGAATCAGGCGCTGCAATCGGGCGGCAAAGGACCAAAGCTCGAATAATTCCACCTCATCCAGAGCCTCGCTGCGGCACTTTCTAAAGCTCCCCCGCAAATCCTTAAAACCGGAAAGCTGATGCCGCAGATCCTCCACCGCCCCCGGCGCCTGATCCAAGGCTCCCATAAGCTGGGCAATGTTCTCCAGCTCCGTTTCCAGCGCCCCGGCCTCCGCCGGCCCGTAAAAGCCCTCATTTTTCAACCGATCCGCTCCA
>CACZSB010000179.1 GCA_902783765.1 uncultured Lachnospiraceae bacterium | reverse complement strand
TCGTTTTGCCAAGATTGATACCAATGGGGCCGTAGTGGCTTATATCCACGGCGGCGGCCGTATCGGCGTGCTGGTGGAAGCGGATACCGACGGTGCGGATAAGCCCCAGGTGCAGGAAGCCCTGAAGAATGTGGCCATGCAGATTGCGGCTCTGCGTCCGCAGTTTGTGAATCGGGAGGATGTTCCCGGGGATTTCATCGAAAAGGAGACCGAAATCCTGCGGGCGCAGATTATGAACGATCCCAAGGAGGCGGGCAAGCCCGCTCAGGTGATTGAGGGCATGATCAAGGGCCGTATTGCCAAGGAATTAAAGGAATTCTGCTTAAGCGAGCAGGTTTATGTGAAGGCCGAAGACGGCAAGCAGACCGTGGGCCAGTATCTGGCTGAGGTGGCCAAGGCTGCCGGCGCCAAGCTGAGCTTAAAGAACTTCGTTCGTTTCGAGACCGGCGAGGGCATCGAAAAGAAGGAAGAGGATTTTGCGGCGGAAGTGGCCAAGCAGATGGGGCTGTAAGCCCTGGCGAAGGGGCGACCTGGGGGTCGCCTCTTTTTTTTTTCTACAAAATCTGATATACTCCCCAATACCTGATAAATATCGAGGAGATTTTGTGATGCCCGAAACAAATAACAATATGGAAGAAATTGTGGAGATCAACCTGACGGAGCTTGTTTGGTCCGTGCTGCGGCACTGGCGGGGCATTTTGCTGGGCATGCTGATTTTGGGCCTTCTTCTGGGGGGATTCAGTTTTCTGAAGGGATACGGCAATCTGAAAGACGAAGAGATGGTCAAGGAACGCAGCGAGGCCTATCGGCGGGCTGTGGAAGAATACGAAATGCAAAAGACGACCCTGGAAAAGCAACGGGAAAATCTTCAGACGGAGAAGGAGATTCTGGAGGAACAGGCGAAGAATTCCATTATGCTTTCCATTGACCAATACAATGTGTATGTGGCCCGGGCTTCTTATTATGTCAATACCCATTACGAGATCGCTCCCCAGCAATACTACCAAAACCCCGATTATACCGCTGTGATCACCAACAATTACAGGCTGTCCGTAAGGCGTCTGTCATTGGACGAGATCGTGGCTTCCCCGGAGGAACCGAATATTACGGCCCGGAACCCCATCAGCGGCAATTCCGTGGCCCTGGTCAATACGGATACGGATACGGCCAACGGCGTGTTTAGTATTATGCTTTTTGCGGACACCCAGGAGCATTTGGACCGGATGTTCGACCGGGTGAAGGAGACCATCCGGAATCAGGAGAAGCTGCTCAATGAGGTCATTGGCGAACATAGTGTGGGTGTGCTGCTGGAGGAAGTGTACACGGATGTGGAGACGGCTTTCGGTGCCCTGCAGGACGCCTTTGACAAGCGGGTGGAGACCAATCAGACCGGCATCCGGGAAAACGAACAGGCCCTGGAGGCCCTGGAGGAACCGGTGGATGAAACCCCTACCATGAAGGCGGCCTTGGGCTCCGGCATCAAGAGCGGCTTGATCGGCCTGTTTTTGGGTTTGGTGCTGATGCTGATTTACCATGGGACCATAATTATTCTCCAAAACCGCTTAAACAGCGCCGAGGAGCTAAAGCGCCGTTATCAGCTGCCGGTGCTGGGGGTCTTCGGTGAGAAAGAGAAACAGGGCTGCCGCCTGGATCAGAACCTGCGCCGGAAACTCCTGGCCCAGGAGGACAAATCTCCGGAGGAAGCGGCTCGTTATATTGCATCCCATGTGAAACTCCAGGGGAGCGGGGCCAGGCGTCTGCTGCTGGTGGGCACCTGCAGGCGGGAAAGGCTGGAGCTCCTGAAAAATGCCCTGGAAGGTTTTCTTTCCGACATGGAGATTAGTGCTGGCGGCAATGTGAATGAAAGCTTTGAAGCCCTGAACGCTCTGGCCGGCAACACGGCGGTGGTCTGTGTGGAAGCTTGGCTGAAGGCCTCCCATCGGGATATTCGCAACGAGCTGGATACGGTCAAGGCTTCGGGCAATCAAAATATCGGCTTTATCATGCTGGCTTAAGGGCCCGGCCCATACAAAGGAATCCATTCATGCTGCAGCTTAAGAATATCAGAAAGACTTACCGGACGGGAGAGCTGGTTCAGCAGGCCCTGGACGGGGTGAGTCTGGATTTTCGGGACAATGAATTTGTGGCTATACTGGGGCCTTCTGGCTCGGGCAAGACCACGCTCCTGAATATCATAGGCGGCCTGGACCGCCGGGACGAAGGGGAGCTTTTGGTGGACGGTCTGTCCACCCAGACCTATTCCGACCGGGACTGGGATAGCTACCGCAACCATACCATCGGTTTTGTTTTCCAAAACTACAATCTGATCCCCCATCAAAGTGTGCTGGCCAATGTGGAGCTGGCCCTGACCATCGGAGGCATCTCGCGCCGGGAGCGCCGCCGCCGGGCTGAAGAGGCTCTGGAGCGGGTGGGGCTTAAGGAACATATGCGCAAAAGACCCTCCCAATTATCCGGGGGGCAAATGCAGCGGGTGGCCATCGCCCGGGCCCTGGTGGGGGATCCCCGGATTCTGCTGGCGGATGAGCCCACGGGGGCGCTGGATTCGGAAACCGGCCTTCAGGTTATGGAGCTGCTTAAGGAAGTGGCCCGGGATCGGCTGGTGATTATGGTGACCCATAATGGGGAGCTGGCGGAGACCTATGCCAGCCGGATTATAAAATTAAAGGATGGCCGGATTATACTGGACAGTGATCCCTTTAACGGGGGCGAGCGCATCCGGGCGGTGACCCGGGTGGGAAAAAAGCCGAAGGCCTCCATGAGCTGGGGCACCTCTCTGTCTTTGTCCTTCAGCAATCTTAAAACCAAACTGGGCCGAAGCCTTCTTACGGCCTTTGCCGGCTCCATCGGGATTATCGGCATCGCACTAATCCTTTCCCTTTCCACGGGTGCGGATCAATATATTCAGGATATCCAGCGGGATACCATGACCTCCTACCCCATTACGGTGGAGGCGGTGACCCTGGATTTATCCGGCTGGATCGACATGGCCCGCAGCAACCGGGAGGGGCGGAACAAGGCGCCTGACCACGGCATGGACGGCGTTTATTCCGATAATACCTGGCTGGATATGCGCTCCAGCCTAAGCAGCAGCATTACGGAAAATAATCTGACCCGTTTCAAAGCCTACCTGGATGACCCTGCCTCCCCGATTCACGAGTATCTGGGGGAAAACGGTGTGGTTTATTCCTACGACCTGCCCTTTAATGTATATGTTTATGATTCCGAAGGCCTTTTTGTGGACACGGATGATTTAGGCGACGGAGGCCGCTATTACATGGGCGGCATGGGGGGCCTGGGCAGCGGCGGCACCTATGCCACCGGCCACAGCGCCTTTGAGGAGCTTTTGCCGGACCGGGAAAGCGGGCTGGTGAGTTCAGTGGTCCGGGATAAAAACGAACTGCTGGCGGGAAGCTGGCCGGAGCGCTACGATCAACTGGTGCTGATGGTGGACGAAAACCAGGAATTGTCCCTTCGGAGTCTTTTTGCCCTGGGCTATCTGTCCCGGGAGGAATATCGGGATATCAGTCTGCGGCTGGAAGCCGGGGAGGAAGTCAGCCTGCCCCAGCAGTATTATCGCTATGAGGATTTATTGGGAAAGCGCTTTTATCTTCTGCCCACCTGGGATTTGTTTGAGGCACTGCCGGAGGGGGGATATCGCTACTTAGGCGGAGATCCCGCCCTGGCCCAAATCGTGCTGGATCGGGCCCTGGAATTGACCGTCTGCGGCATCGTCCGGGCCAAGGCGGAGAGCAGCGCCCTGGGATACACCCGGGCCCTGACGGATCATTTAATGGCCGCCGGCGCCGTGAGCCCCCTCCTTGAAGAGCAGGAGGCCACCCCGGAAATCAATATTATCAACGGCCGCCCCTTTGACGAGACGGACGAGACGGGCTGGCGGAAAAACGGCAGCCTGAAGGACAACCAGCAGGCCTTCGGGCTGGTCAGTGTGGATGCGCCGGCCTCTATTAGCCTTTATTGCGACAGCTTTGAGGCCAAGGAGCAGCTGGGCCAGGCCATTGCGGCCTATAATGACAGCGTGCCCACGGAGGATCAGATCACCTATACGGATTATGTGGGGCTGCTGATGGAATCCGTCACCACCATTATCTCTGTGATATCCGTGGTGCTGATCGCCTTTGTGGCGGTGTCCCTGGTGGTGTCCTCCATTATGATCGGGATCATCACCTATATTTCCGTGCTGGAGCGGACCCGGGAAATCGGTGTTCTGCGGGCTCTGGGGGCCTCCAAGGGGAATATTTCCCAGGTCTTTAATGCAGAAACCCTGATCATCGGCCTGGCCAGCGGTCTGATGGGAATCGGAATTGCCCTGCTGATTTTGATTCCTGGGAATCAGCTGATCCGAAATCTGGCAGGGGAGGCCCAGGTCCGAGCCTTTATTCGCCCCCTTCATTGTCTGATTCTGATTTTCTTAAGTACCCTGCTGACCCTGATCGGCGGTTTTATTCCCTCGAAAAAAGCCGCCCGGCGGGATCCCGTGGCGGCCTTGCGAAGTGACTAAGCAGGAGCAAGAGTTTATTCCAATACCCAGGTTTCAGAAAGCCCGAAGCGATACAGCAGGCGGGCCTGGCTGAAATCACTTTCAGCCAGATATTGTTCCAGCAAATGTTCTGCATGGAAGCCGCTGGACCAGAATTCGTCGGTATCCACAAAAACCACCAAACGCCGGGGATTTCCCCGGCTGTTTAAATAGGTGCTCAGTTCCGGCCGAATAAGCGTATCCGTCACATAAAACTCATCGAACAGAGCCAGCTGAGCCAGGTCCTGGGTCATGGGGGCGTAGTAGTGATTGGTCACGTACAGACAGGAGGCCCCCTTGTTTATTTCTTCTTCCAGGGCCGCATTCATGGCAGGCATTTCGGGATACAGATAATCCGGCGGAAACTGAAGCAGCTTCCAGCCGCTGAACACAATCAACAGGGCCAGCGCCCCCAGTTGAATCAGACGTCCCGCGGGGCCTTCCAGCCGGGTCCTGGGCAGCAGAGAAAGGGCCCGATCCAGCAGCCAGCCGGAACCGAGAGCGAGGGCGGGGGCCAGAGACCATACATAACGAAGGGTTTGCACAGGGGAAACGATGGCAATAACAATGAGGGCGAATCCGGCGGGAAGGGCCAGCCAGAGGGGGCTGAGCCCCCGGTTTTCCTCTTGATTAGGCCGGAGCCTGCCGAAAAAGATGAGGCAGATCAGCAAGCAAAGCAAGGCCACTCTGACGGCGGCCCAAAGGCGAACTTCGCTGCCGATCAGATAGTATTTCAGCTGTTCCGGCCAACGGCCCAGGTCGGTCAGATTCCCCAGGGCATTATTGCCGGAAACCAGGGCGCCGCTGCTCATATGCCGTATCACCGCAGGGAAAATCAGTACCATCAAGCCCACGCCCCCAAGGGAGACGGCGCCAAAGCCCAGAGCCCGGCCCCATTGTCTTTTCAGCAGCAGGCGAAGCAGGTAGGTAAGGCACAGGAAAAAAGCATAAAAAACAAAATAATACTGGGTCAGCAGTCCCGCGGTAAGGGTCAGGCCAAAACAAATCAGATAGCCCCATCTTTTCCGGCGGGAAGCATTCTTTTCCTCCGCTTCATCCAGGCGTACCAGCCAGTAAGCCAGCAGCAGGCTGAAAAAGGATAAAAGCATATACATCCGGATCATATTTAGAGCCGAAAGGGCCAGAGAGCTTAAACCGTAGCACAGCAGTGTGCTCCAACGGGCTGCGGGATGGCTGAAGAGGCGACGCCCCAGGGCATCCAGCAGCAGCAGGAGGGCCAGAAAGAAAACATAATTCAAAGCCAGGCCGCTCCAGGGGCTGAGGCGGTTCGGGGTTAAAAGACTGGCCAGATGCAGAAAAAAGTAATAGAGGGGCGGATGAACATCCTGCTCCTGATTATAATATACAGACTGAAAAAAGCCGAAACTTTCCCCCTCCTGGACCGCCACATAATCCATCAGGTCCTGGCGGGTATAAATCTGCCCCACAACGTCGCCCCCCTTCAGGTCTTTTAGGAAGGGAGCATATTCGCTGTTGGAGAGGCCGTAGGAGTATATTTCGTCAATAAACAAACCCTGTTTCTGAAAAGTGAAATATAACCCGACCGTCAAAATCAGGGATAAACAAAAAACCAGGGGCAGAATCTTTTTCAGCTTTGGGGAAAAGACCGCTTTCACAGGCTCTGATCCGCCCCGTCACAGCGGGCAATGCCCACCAGCACTTCCACCATTTTTTCCATGGCGTCCACGGAAACAAACTCGTGAATGCCGTGGAAATTTTCTCCTCCGGTGGATAGGTTGGGGCAGGGCAGCCCCATATAGGAAAGCCGGGCGCCGTCGGTGCCGCCCCGAATAGGGACTCTTGTCGGCTCCACTCCGGCGGCCTTCATGGCGGCTTCGGCCCGATGAATAATATCCATTCGGGGCTCGATTTTTTCCCGCATATTGAAATAGCTGTCATTCAGCTCCAGCTTAATGGTGCCGGAACCGTACTTTTCGTTCAGGAAGGAGGCCGCCCTTCTGAGGAACAGCTTTCGGGCCTCGAACTTTTCCTTGTCATGATCCCGGATGATCAGCCGCAGCACCACCAGGCTTTCGTTGCCGTTTATGTCGCTTACATGGTAAAAGCCTTCATAGCCCTCGGTGTGGCCGGGGGTCTCTGCTTCCGGGAGCAGGTTGATCAATTCCCGGGCGATCAGCACCGCATTTTTCATTTTATTTTTGGCGCTGCCGGGATGGATATTCACCCCCTGGATACTGATTTTGGCCCCGGCGGCATTAAAGTTTTCGTATTCAATCTCCCCCAGGCTGCCCCCGTCCACAGTATAGGCATATTCGCAGCCAAAGCCAGCCACATCAAAATGATCCGCACCTCGGCCGATTTCCTCATCCGGGGTAAAGCCCAGGGCCAGGGGCCCGTGGGGAATCTCCGGGTGGGCCAGCAGGTATTCCGCAGCGGAAATAATCTCCGCGACGCCGGCCTTGTCATCCGCCCCCAAAAGGGTGGTGCCGTCGGTAACGATCAGCTCCTGGCCCCGGTATTTTTCCAAAAAGGGGAAAACGGCGCAGCGGATGGATTCCTCCCCATTTAAGGGGATATCTCCCCCTTCATAGCGAAAGCGCCGGGGCTTGATATCCCGGCCGGAAACGGCGGGAGAGGTATCCATGTGGGCAATAAAGCCTATGGCCGGAAGGGATTCATAGCCGGGGGTGGCAGGCAAAAAGCCGTACACATAGCCGGATTCATCCATACGGACGCCCGCCAGCCCCAAATCCTTCAGCTCCTGGGCCAGATGGGCCCCCAGCAGTTTTTGCTTATCGGTGGAGGGAACTGACTCGCTCTCCTCACAGGAAGTGGTGTCAAAACTCACATATTGCAGAAAACGTTCAGCGACGGTCATAAAAGGCCTCCTGGGTAGAGTATATGAATGGCTTCAGTATAAGCCTTTTTTTGCCCCGGCGCAAGTACGCCCCCCGGGGGATGACTTCGCCGGATTCACGCCCCGGGTCTTTTCCCAGGCCCGGGAGAATGGTATACTGATTCCGAAAGGTAGGGTCTATGGAAAAGGACGTTAATTTCGGACAGAGAATGAATGATACATATGCGGCGGCCTGCTTTCCGCCCCGGCCCCGGGATGCCCATAAAGGAATATACGGCTATATAGCTCTGGCAGGCGGCTCCCTTGCCTACAGCGGAGCGCCCCGGCTGGCGGCCCTGGGCGCCACAGCCCTGCGCTGCGGTGCCGGGGTGGTGATGATGGCGGTGCCCGGGAGTCTGTGCCCTCTGATGGTGCCCCTGATTCTGGAGAGCACCCTCTATCCTCTTAGTGAGGATGCGGCGGGCCATTTGTGCTTTCGGGAACAGGAATGGCAGGATCTGGGGAAAAAGGCCCGGGTGATAGCCTTTGGCATGGGGGCCGGACGTACGGAGGAGGTGGTCAAGACGCTTGACTGGCTGCTGACCCATTATCCCGGTCGCTTGATAGTGGATGCGGACGGTTTGTGGGCCCTGGCACAGCTGGGACTTTCCCGAGCCCGGCAGACAGAGGGCCGCTTATTGCTTACCCCCCACATGGGGGAGGCGGCCCGGCTTTTAAAGGGACCGGTCCAGGATATTCAAAGGGACCCCTTTGGGGCAGCTCGAGAAATGGCCCTTTCCTGCGGCGGCACCGTTTTATTAAAGGGCAGCACCAGTATTGTGACCGATGGTGTGGAAACTTGGACTTCGGATAGAGGCTGCCCCGGCATGGCCACCGCCGGCAGCGGAGATGTGCTCTCCGGTGTGGCGGCGGCTCTCCTGGCCCGGGAGGAATTGAGCATTCCCCATGGGGCGGCAGCGGCGGCCTATATCTGCGGCCTGGCGGGAGAAGAGGCCCGGAAGGACTGGGGAGATGCCGCCATGCTGGCGGGGGATACGGCGACCCGGGTGGGCCAGGTGGTCCGGCGGCTGGAGGCCATGCAGGAAGCCCAAGGAAGGACTTGACAGGGCAGGGCGGGTCTGATAAAAAAGAGCAGAACACTGACGCAAAAGGAATTAAAATATATGATTACAGGACAGTTCGGAGAATCTTATCCCCCTTCCATCGACGGAGTAGGCGGGGTGATGATTAATTACTGCCGGGAGCTGAACCGTCGGGGCCACCAAAGCTATTATATAGCGCCCCAGGATAAAAAAGCGGATGCGCCGGAGGGGGTGGAGACCCTTCTGTATAAAAGCATTCGCATTCCCTTATTTACCTATCATTTCGGTTTTCCTGCCATGCAGCCGGATTTTCTGGAAAGGCTCCGGGAGATTCCCTTCGATATCGTCCATGCCCATACCCCTTTTATGGCGGGCATGCTGGCCAAAAAGATATCCCAGGAAAAGCAGATTCCCCTGATTGCCACCTTCCACAGCAAATATTATGACGACGCCCTGCGCACCACCCACTCCAAAACCCTGGCCCGGAAGGTGGTGGACCGAATCGTGGCCTTTTACAACAGCTGCGACGAGGTCTGGGCAGTGAACGAACGCACCGGTCTGGTGCTGCGGGAATATGGCTACCGGGGGCCCATTGTGGTCATGCAAAATGGGGTGGATATCCATGAGCAGCAGATTTTAGGGGACATTTCCGATCTGTCCCTGAATCCGGAAAAGCCCTTGCTGCTTTTTGTGGGCCAGCAGGATTATAAAAAGGGGACCCGGGAATTGATTCGGGCCGCCGGCCGCCTGAAGGAGGAGGGCCACGACTTTCATCTTTTGATGGTGGGAGATGGCCTGGATCGCCATGCCCTGGAATGGGAAACAGCGGAACGGGGCCTGGAGGACAGGGTGACTTTCACTGGCCGGATATCGGATCGGAGCCGGCTGATGGCCATCTACCGCCGGGCGGATCTATTTGTTTTTCCCTCCACCTATGACAACGCGCCCCTGGTGGTCCGGGAGGCGGCCCTTCAGGGGACCCCTTCCCTGGTGGTGGAGGGCAGCTGTGCCGCCGAGGGCATCGAACAGGGAGTCAACGGCTATCTCTGCGACGGAAGTGTAACAGGCATCGCCCGGAATATTCTGGCGGCCCTGCCCAGTGTTCAAACCGTGGGAGAAAAGGCCCGCCTCACCATCCCCATTACCTGGGAACTCATCGGGGGGCATATCGAGGAGCGATATACCAATCTGATTCAAAAAAGAAGCGTCGATTCCGCTGCCGAAGCCGAGTTGGAGGCGCCTTCAGGCACGGATTATCCATAAAAAAAGTTAAAAAAAAAGTATTAGAGCGAAAAAACATTGAATCAAAACAGGAGAGGACTTGACATTATAAACACGGGCCGTTAAAATCTTAACAGACTCAATTGGCAGTCGATAATTTATATTGAAAGGAGCAAAACACAATGAAAGGTTTTGCAATGCTCAAGATTGGTGAAGTGGGCTGGATTGAAAAAGAGCGTCCCGCCTGCGGCCCTATGGATGCCATTTGTAAGCCCCTGGCCATCGCCATCTGCACCTCCGATGTACATACCGTATGGGAAGGCGCTGTGGGCGATCGTCACAACATGATTCTGGGCCACGAAGGCTGCGCCGAAGTGGTTGAAGTGGGCGAACTGGTAAAGGATTTCAAGCCCGGCGACAAGGTTCTGGTTCCCGCCATCACCCCTGACTGGAACTCCCTGGAGGCTCAGGGCGGTTATTCCATGCATTCCGGCGGCATGCTGGCCGGCTGGAAGTTCTCCAACTTCAAGGATGGTCTGGATTCCGAATATTTCCATGTAAATGATGCGGACGGCAACCTGGCCCACATGCCCGAAGGCATGAGCCTGGAGGATGCCTGCATGCTTTCCGATATGGTGCCCACCGGCTTC
>CACZSB010000178.1 GCA_902783765.1 uncultured Lachnospiraceae bacterium | reverse complement strand
GTGAAGCGTGAGGTTGCTGCCCGCCCGTGGCAGGTTTTCCGTGGAGCGAATGTCAAGTTAGGAAACTGGCGACAAGTCACTGTACCAGACCATCTGCAGGAAAGCAGAGATACCGTGCGCAGCCCACCAGGACACACACGGAAGCGTGTACAGTCACCGCTTGTCGTACTTCCCAAGTACGAATCAAGGAGGCGACTATTTTTATGGCAAAAGATCGAATCATGAGAATCATCCTGAAGGCTTATGATCACAATTCTGTGGACGCCAGCGCGGCCCAGATTGTGGATGTGGTCCGCAAGAACGGGGTGGAAGTCAGCGGCCCCGTGCCCCTTCCCACCAAAAAGGAAGTGGTGACCATTATCCGTGCGGTGCATAAGTATAAGGATTCTCGGGAACAGTTCGAGCAGAGGACCCACAAGAGACTGATTGATATCGTAAATCCCAATCAGAAGATTATCACGGCCCTCTCCACCCTGGAGGTTCCCGCCGGCGTCTTCATCCAGATCAAGATGAAGGACAACTAATTCTATTTAAAACGGGCAAAACAATTCTAGTATGCGCATGAAAATGCGCCGCTGTAGGAGGAAAGAATGAAGAAAGCTATTTTAGGTACCAAAGTCGGAATGACACAGATTTTCGACGAGAACGGCGTTTTAACGCCGGTCACCGTGCTGCTGGCGGGCCCCTGCGTGGTCACCCAGATCAAGACCCCCGAAAACGACGGCTATGCCGCGGTTCAGGTGGGCTTCGGCGACATCAAGGAATCCCGGCTGAACAAGCCCCGGAAGGGCCACTTCGCCAAGGCCGGCGCTGCCTGCAAGCGTTTTGTGCGGGAACTGAAGCTGGAAGGCAACTTTGAACTGGGTCAGGAAATCAAGGCCGACATGTTCGCCGCCGGCGACAAAGTGGACGCCACCGCCATTTCCAAGGGCAAGGGCTTCCAGGGCGCCATTCACCGTCACGGACTGCACCGGGGTCCCATGGCCCACGGCTCCAAATATCACCGCCACGCCGGTTCCAACGGCGCCTGCTCCGATCCCAGCCGGGTATTTAAGGGCAAGAAGATGGCGGGTCAGATGGGCCACAAGCGCATCACCATCCAGAATCTGGAAGTGGTTCGCGTGGACGCAGAGGATAATCTGATCTTAGTCAAGGGCTCCGTTCCCGGACCCAAGAAGTCGCTCGTTACCTTAAAAGAGAGCGTGAAGGCTTAAGGATCTTAGGAAAGGAGAAAGCACGATGGCAAAAGTATCTGTTTATAATATGCAGGCCGAGGTCGTAGGCGAAATCGAGCTGAAGGACGAAGTCTTTGGCGTAGATATCAATGAGCACCTGGTTCACATGGCGGTGCTGCAGCAGCTGGCCAACAATCGTCAGGGCACCCAGAAAGCCAAAACCCGGGGCGAAGTCCGGGGCGGCGGCAAGAAGCCTTGGCGCCAGAAGGGCACCGGACATGCCCGTCAGGGTTCCATCCGGGCACCCCAGTGGAAAGGCGGCGGCGTGGTGTTTGCCCCCGTTCCCCGGGATTACAGCTTCAAGCTGAACAAGAAGGAAAAGCGGGCCGCCTTAAAGAGCGCCCTCACCAGCCGGGTCAGCGAAGGCAAGTTCTTTGTGGTGAATGACCTCACCTTGGACGAGATCAAGACCAAGACCTTCCAGAAGACCCTGGACGCCTTCAAAATGAACAAGGCTCTGGTGGTGCTGGATGAGCTGGATCAGAACCTGATCCTTTCCGCCCGGAACATTCCGGATGTGAAGACCACCCAGGTGAACACCATCAATGTCTTTGACATTTTAAAGTATGACAGCCTGCTGATCAGCGAATCCGCAGTGCGCGCAATCGAGGAGGTATACGCATAATGGCCGATCTTAAATATTATGATGTGATCCTTCGTCCGGTGATTACGGAAAAGAGCATGGGCCTCATGGGCGAAAAGAAGTACACCTTCTACGTGCATCCCGATGCCACCAAGACCCAGGTAAAGGACGCGGTGGAACGGCTCTTTGCCGGCACCAAGGTCGCCTCCGTCAACACCATGAACTGTGGCGGAAAGCTTCGCCGCCGGGGCATGACCCAGGGGCGTACCGCGAAGACCAAAAAGGCGATCGTCTCCCTGACCGCAGACAGTGCGGACATCGAGATCTTTGAGGGCCTGTAAGGCACCTCAGCTATACGGCTCCCTCGCCGTGATGAAAGAATAAGGAGAAAGAACAGCAATGGGCATTAAAAAGTATAATCCCTATACTCCGTCCAGACGGCAGATGACCGGACTCGACTTCGCGGCTGTCACCAAGAAGGCCCCGGAAAAGTCTCTGACGGAATCCTTAAAGAAGCATGCAGGCCGCAATAACCAGGGCAAAATCACTGTCCGGCATCAGGGCGGCGGCGTGCGCAGAAAGTACCGTCTGGTGGATTTCAAGAGAAACAGCAAAGACGGCATCCCCGCCAAGGTTATCGGGGTGGAGTATGACCCCAACCGCACCGCCAATATCGCCCTGATCTGCTACGCAGACGGCGAAAAGGCCTACATTCTGGCCCCCGAAGGTCTGACCGACGGCATGGAGGTCATGAGCGGCCCTCAGGCGGAAGCCAAATTGGGCAATTGTCTGCCTCTGGCCAATATCCCCGTGGGTGCTCAGGTTCACAACATTGAGCTGATGCCCGGCCGGGGCGGACAGATGGTCCGGGCTGCCGGCGGCAGCGCCCAGCTCATGGCCAAGGAAGGCAAGTTTGCCACCCTGCGTCTTCCCTCCGGGGAAATGCGCATGGTTCCCATCGGCTGCCGGGCCACCATCGGTGTGGTGGGCAACGGGGAACACAACCTGGTGAACATCGGTAAAGCGGGCCGCAAGCGCCACATGGGCATCCGTCCCACGGTCCGGGGCTCCGTGATGAACCCCAATGACCACCCTCACGGCGGCGGCGAAGGCCGGTCACCCATCGGCCGTCCCGGTCCCAGCACTCCTTGGGGCAAGCCTGCCTTAGGGTACAAGACCCGCAAGTCCAAGAAACAGTCCAACAAGATGATCGTCAGACGCCGCGACGGCAAGTCGGTGAAATAAGGAGGTTAGAAAATGTCTCGTTCATTAAAAAAAGGCCCTTTCGCCGATGACCATCTGTTAAAGAAGATCGACGCTTTGAATGCCAGCGGTCAGAAGACGGTTATTAAGACCTGGTCCCGTCGTTCCACCATCTTCCCCAGCTTTGTGGGGCACACCATCGCCGTACACGACGGCCGCAAGCATGTTCCGGTGTATGTCACCGAAGACATGGTGGGCCATAAACTGGGCGAGTTCGTGGCCACCCGCACCTACCGGGGACATGGCAAGGACGAAAAGAGCACCAGAGGAAGATAAAAGCGGAAGGAGGTATCATTCATGGCAAAAGGACATAGATCTCAAATCAAACGAGAAAGAAATGCTCAGAAGGACACCCGCCCTTCGGCTAAGCTTTCCTACGCACGGATTTCCGTCACCAAAGCCTGCTTTGTGCTGGATGCCATCCGGGGCAAGGACGCCAATACGGCGCTGGCTATTGTGAGCTATAACCCCCGTTACGGCTCCGAAATCATCACCAAGCTCTTAAAGAGCGCCATCGCCAACGCAGAGAACAACAACGGCCTGGACGCCGACAAGCTCTATGTGGCGGAATGCTACGCCAACAAGGGACCCACCATGAAGCGGATTCATCCCAGAGCCCAGGGCCGCGCCTATCGCATTGAGAAGCGCATGAGCCACATCACCATCGTTTTGGATGAGAAGCAGTAAGGAGGCATAAAATGGGACAGAAAGTCAATCCTCATGGTTTACGGGTCGGTGTGATCAAGGGCTGGGAATCCGTATGGTACGCAGACGGCAAGGATTTTGCCGACAACCTGATCGAAGACCGGAAAATCCGGACTTATTTAAAGAAAAAGCTCTATGAATCGGGGGTTTCCCACATCACCATCGAGCGGGCCTCTGACCGGGTCAAGGTCACGGTGCATACCGCCAAGCCCGGTCTGGTAATCGGCAAGGGCGGCGCTGACATCGAAAAGCTGAAGAACGAAGTTCAGAAGCTCACCAGCAAGAAGCTGCTCATCGATGTGAAGGAAATCAAGCGCCCCGATAAGGAAGCTCAGCTGGTGGCGGAAACCATCGCCAAGCAGCTGGAGGACCGGGTAGGCTTCCGCCGGGCGGTGAAGTCCGCCATGGGCCGGGCCTTAAAGAGCGGAGCCCTGGGCATCAAGGCTGCCGTGGGCGGCCGTCTGGGCGGCGCAGATATTGCCCGCACCGAGTTTTACAGCGAGGGGACCATTCCCCTTCAGACCCTCCGGGCCGACATCGACTACGGTTTCGCCGAAGCCAACACCACTTATGGAAAGCTGGGCGTTAAGGTCTGGATCTACAAGGGTGAGGTGCTTCCCGCCCGCAAAAACAAGGAAGGGAGCGAGAACTGATCATGTTAATGCCTAAAAGAGTTAAGCGCCGCAAGCAGTTCCGCGGTTCCATGGCCGGCAAGCCCACCCGCGGCACCAAAATCACCTACGGCGAATATGGTCTGGTGGCGGCAGAGCCTGCCTGGATCAAGTCCAATCAGATTGAGGCCGCCCGTGTGGCTGCCACCCGTTACATCAAGCGTGCCGGTAAAGTCTGGATTAAGATCTTCCCCGACAAGCCCGTAACCACCAAGCCGGCTGAAACCCGTATGGGTTCCGGTAAGGGCAGTGTGGAATACTGGGTGGCCGTGGTTAAGCCCGGCCGGGTAATGTTCGAAATCGCCGGCGTTGCCGAAGAAACAGCCCGGGAGGCCCTGCGCCTGGCCATGCACAAGCTGCCCATCAAGTGCAAGATCGTCTCCAAGGCGGAATTAGAAGGCGGTGATTCGAATGAAGAGTAAGGATTTATTAAAGGATCTGGATAAGATGAACGCGGACCAGCTGAAGGAAGAGCTGACCTCCGCCAAGAAGGAGCTCTTTAACCTTCGCTTCCAGAATGCCACCAATCAGCTGCAGAACACGGCCCGCATCACTCAGGTCCGCCGGAATATTGCCCGGATCCAGACCATGATCCGTGCCAAGGCCGAGTAAGGAGGATGGATAACGTGGAAAGAAATTTAAGAAAGACCCGTACCGGTAAGGTGGTGAGCGACAAGATGGACAAGACCATCGTTGTGGCCATCGAGGACCACGTAAGACACCCCCTGTACGGCAAGATTGTCAAGAGAACCTATAAGTTAAAGGCCCACGACGAGGAAAACCAGTGCGGTATCGGCGATACCGTGAAGGTCATGGAGACCCGGCCCCTGTCCAAGGACAAGCGCTGGAGACTGGTGGAAATCGTTGAGAAGGCGAAGTAAGCCGGGAGGAGAAGCAAATGATTCAACAGGAAAGTAGACTGAAAGTTGCTGACAATACCGGCGCCAAGGAGATCCTCTGCATCCGGGTAGTGGGCGGTTCCGTCCGCCGCTATGCCAACATCGGCGACGTGATCGTGGCTGCGGTGAAGGATGCGGCCCCCGGGGGCATGGTGAAAAAGGGCGAAGTGGTAAAGGCCGTTGTGGTCCGCACCAAGCACGGCGCCCGTCGGAAGGACGGCTCCTATATCAAGTTTGACGAAAACGCCGCGGTAATTATCCGCGAGGACAAGACCCCCAGAGGTACCCGTATCTTTGGGCCGGTGGCTCGGGAACTTCGTGAAAAGCAGTTCATGAAGATCGTTTCCCTGGCTCCCGAAGTACTGTAAGGAGGACCCATTCATGTCTATGTCTAAGATCAAAGTCGGTGATACGGTCCGTATCATCGCCGGCAAGGATAAAGGCCGTGAAGGAAAGGTCCTGAAGATCGACCACAAGAATCACCGTCTGGTGGTGGAAGGCGCCAACATGATCACCAAGCACAACAAGCAGAGCGCCAAGAACCCCAACGGCGGCATCCTGAAGGTGGAAGGCACCATCGATGTATCCAATGTGATGCTGCTCCACGGGGGCAAGCCCGTTCGGGTGGGCTTTTCCGAGAAGGACGGCAAGAAGGTCCGGGTAGCCAAGACCGAAAACGGTCCTGTGGTCATTGACTAAGGAGGTTTCAGCGTGAGCAACAGATTAAAAGAAGTTTATCAGAATGAGATCGTTCCCGCTCTGACCAAGAAGTTCGGCTACAAGAACGTGATGCAGGTGCCCAAGCTCCACAAGATTGTGGTGAATATGGGTGTGGGCGAAGCCAAGGAAAATGCCAAGCTCCTGGAAAGCGCCATGAAGGATATGGAAATCAT
>CACZSB010000177.1 GCA_902783765.1 uncultured Lachnospiraceae bacterium | reverse complement strand
TCCAGTACATCTAAACCGTCCATATCCGGGATATCCAGATCCAGCAAAATCAGATGGGGGGTATTCTTTTCCAGATAGCGAAAAGCAGCGCCGGCGTTGATGGCCGCCGCCACTCGGTGTTCCTTTTCCAATACATCGCTGGCCAGTTTCAGACTGGTCACATCGTTGTCCACGATCAAAATTATTTTTTCCATTTCGTTTCCTGCCTTTGGTGAAATACGGCAAAACAATATTATCTATAGTATTTTAGCATAAGCACAAATAATTTCATAGCCTTTTACAGGAGTATTTGACAGTCCTGCCGGCTCCGTGTATAATACGCCCATATCCTCAATTGATCTTTCCGCGCAGCCGGGGTGTTGGCAAGCCTTGTACCTGCAGCCTGCAGGGGTGATATGCATCCTGAGGGCCGGAGAGAGACCGCCGAAAATGTTTTTCGGTCCTGCGCAACAGGAGCTGCGAACCGTGTCAGGTCGGGAACGAAGCAGCACTAAGCAATCCTTCTGTGTGCCGCAGGGAAGCCGGAAAGCAGGCCGTTTTTCTCTGTGTTCAAAGGGGCATGCGCGGATTTTTTATTGCCTTTTTACTTCTCCTATGTTAGTATTAGCCCAAAGCTTTTTCAAGGCTTTGGCAGTTAAGAAGGGATGCAGATGGCTTACATTGCCTTGTACCGTAAATGGCGTCCCTCATCTTTTGATGAGGTCAGAGGACAGGACGCAGTCGTTAGGACGCTGAAGAATCAGATCCGCAGCGGGCGGATCGCCCATGCCTATCTGTTCTGCGGTTCCCGGGGAACGGGCAAGACCACTGTGGCCAAAATCCTGGCCCGGGCGGTGAACTGCCTGGCTCCGGAGGAAGGCGGTGCCTGCGGCCGCTGTAGCCTGTGCCAAAGCATTCAGGAGGGCAGCTCCACCAATGTGATCGAAATCGACGCCGCCTCCAACAATGGGGTGGATAATGTCCGGGAGATCCGGGAAGAGGTGGCTTACCGTCCGGCGGAGGGCCGCTACCGGGTTTACATCATAGACGAAGTCCACATGTTGTCGCCGGGGGCCTTCAATGCCCTTTTAAAGACCTTGGAGGAGCCGCCGGAATATATTATTTTCATCCTGGCCACCACGGAGCCCCACAAGCTGCCGGCCACCATCGTTTCCCGTTGTCAGCGCTTCGATTTCAGACGGATTACCCCGGAGGATATTCTGGGACGGCTGAAGGAGCTGGCAGAAAAGGAGGGGGTCCAGGCCGAGGAGAAGGCATTAAAATATATAGCCCGAAAGGCAGACGGGGCCCTGCGGGATGCCATCAGCCTTTTTGATCAATGTCTTTCCGCCCTGGAACCGGGGCAGGCCCTGGGCTATGGAGAGGCTTTAAAGGCCCTGGGGACCGTGGACAGTGAGGTGTTAAGCCGTTTCCTGCGGGCCCTGCTGATGGATGATACCGGGGCAGCTCTGGAGCTCATCGAAGAGGTTCGGGGCGCGGGACGGGAGCTTTCCCAGTTTGTACAGGATTTCACCTGGTATCTGCGGAATCTGCTGCTGCTCATGAGCGCTGAGGCGCCGGCGGACCTTTTGGAAATGTCCGAAGAAGACTGGCTCCGACTCCGGGAAGAGAGCCAAATGACCCGTCCGGAAGAGCTTATGGGCCTGATTCGCCTGTTTTCCGCTTTGCTCAACGAGATGCGGGGGGCGGCGGATAAGCGGATTTTGCTGGAAATGGCCGTAATTCGGGCCACCAGACCCCAGGAAGCGGCGGAACCGGAGGCCCTGCTGGGCCGCCTGACCCGGCTGGAACGCAAATTGGAACAGCTGGAGAACCGGGGCACGGTTCCGACTCCCCTGCCCAAGCTTCCGGAGGAGGCGTCCGCAGAGGAGACCGGGGAAGCTGCGGTTAAAAAGCTGGACCGGGCCAAATGGGATGATTTAACGCAAATGAAGGAGCGCTGGCCCCGGATTTTGGGGAGCCTGGATTATCAGAACGCCCAGCTGCTGAAAAAGGCCTGGCTGGAACCCCGGGACGGGGGCGTAATGGGCTTGGTGAGCCAGGACAATTTTACGGCCAATATGATCCGCCGTTTTGGAGGACTGGAAAAACTGCG
Source organism: uncultured Lachnospiraceae bacterium (assembly GCA_902783765.1). Taxonomy (GTDB): domain Bacteria; phylum Bacillota; class Clostridia; order Lachnospirales; family Lachnospiraceae; genus UBA6987. Next base: position 4,333 of record CACZSB010000177.1, on the reverse strand, counting down.
GGAAATCGTACAGGCCCAATATCAAAAGGAAGTGGTTTTTGACCTGCGGGTGGCGGCCTTGAAGGAAAGGGAGCCGGTTTTCGTCAGCGATGAGGAATTAGCCCGTATCAATATGCAAATCGAAGTGGAGGACTGATTATGGCAAAACATGGCGGATTCAACGGCATGCCGTCCAATATGGGCAATTTAATGAAGCAGGCCCAGCGCATGCAGCGTCAGATGGAGGAGGCCAGCCAGGCCCTGGAAGAAAAGGAATATACCGTCAGCAGCGGCGGGGCTGTGGAGTTGGTGATGAATGGAAAGATGAATGTGCTTTCCGTAAAAATCAAACCGGAAGTGGTGGATCCCGAGGATGTGGAAATGCTGGAGGATCTGGTGGCCGCAGCGGTGAATGAAGCCATCCGCCAGGTTCAGGCGGACAAGAAGGCGGCCATGGGTTCCCTGGCCGGGGGTCTGGGAGCTTTCGGACTGTAATGGAGCATTATAGCCGTCAGATGGAGGCCCTGATGGAGGAGCTGGGCAAGCTTCCGGGCATCGGACGCAAAACTGCAGGCCGGCTGACCTACCATTTGATGAATCAGCCGGAGGAGGCGGTGGAAGCCCTGGCCGGCGCCCTGGTGGCCGCCCGGAAAAATGTGCGTTTCTGCCGCTGCTGCTGCACCCTGACGGATCAGGAGTTGTGCCCCATCTGCCGTTCCGACAATCGGGACAGAAGCCTGATTATGGTGGTGGAAAATCCCCGGGATCTGGCTGCTTATGAACGAACGGGCCGCTATCAGGGGCTGTACCATGTGCTTCACGGGGTTATTTCTCCGGCCCTGGGAGTGGGGCCCTCGGATATCCGTTTGAAGGAATTGATGCAGCGGCTTCAGGAGGAAGCGGTGCGGGAGGTGATTATCGCCACTGGATCCACTCTGGAGGGGGAAACCACCGCCATGTACATCAGCCAGCTGCTTAAGCCCGGCGGCATACTGGTCAGTCGTATTGCCAGCGGCGTCCCTGTGGGGGGTGACCTGGAATATATAGATGAAATCACGCTTTATCGCGCTCTGGAGGGGCGCAGAGCCTTGTAACGGGAGAGAATCATGGACAAGTACACCTACAATATCAAAGCGGAAAAGATCCAGAAGTTGGTGAAAAAGGGAGATTTCGAAGCAGCTGTGAAAATCGCCGATACCATCGACTGGGAGGAGGTGCGCTCGGTGCGGCTGCTCACCATTACCGCCGCCGCTTACGAAAATACCCGGGATTACAAATCCGCCATCGAGCTTTTGCAGATGGCTTACGAGGAATCGGCGGTGGGCAAGCGCATCCTGTATAAGCTGACCGGCCTGGCCATTGCGGAGGGGGATGTGGATCTGGCCCAGCATTACTATGAAATGTATCTGCAGGAGGCCTCGGACGATAACGGCCGGTATCTGCTGCGCTACCTCTTGGCGGAACTGAAGAAAGAGCCCCTGGACAAGCGGATTGCCATTCTGGAAACCTATCGGAAGTATGAATTCGAGGAGGAATGGGCGCTTCGCCTGGCTCAGATGTATGATGAGGCTGGCATGGGCAATGAATGTGTGAAGCTCTGCGATGAAATCATCCTCTGGTTTGGTGTGGGGGATTACGTGGACGAAGCCATGGCCCTTAAGGAAAAACATGCGCCCCTCAGCGATGAGCAGCGGGAGCATCGGGACAATAAGGAATTTTACGAGCAGCGTTATCAGGAACTGGTGGATGAATATAACAGCCGGGAGGCGGCTTTCCTGAAACGGGAGAGCGAAAAGGACGAGGAGGAGACGGCGGCTCAGAAGGCGGAAGCGGCCTGGTCCCGTCAGATTCTGCTGGTGGAGTCGGAGAATCTGGAGGATGCGGTGCCCAAGGCCCTGGAACGGCTGGCCTTGTATTATCGGGCCAAGGGACTGCCCATGGGCAGGCTTACCCGGATTTCCGCGGAACGCTTTAATCAGGTGGGCTTTGAAGGAGCCCGGGAGCACCTTAAGGGCAAGGATCTGCTGATCGATGATGCTTCTTCCCTTTCTGAAGAATTGCTGTCGGATATTGTCCACAGTGTGAAATACGAACAGAATCCGCAGATTTTTGTGCTCACGGACAAGCCCGAACAGCTGGCTTATCTGGACACCCGTCTGGGAGAATATGTGGAAAAAGACGTTACCATGCCGCAAATCAACATGTCCGAGCCGCCGGCGGAGAGCGTGCTCATGCATGTGAGCGAGGCCATGGATGAGGCGGAGGAGGCCGAAATTCCTGAGATCTCTGAGCCTTCCGAAGTGGCAGAGGAAGCGGAAGAGAAGCGTGAGGAAAAGGGCGAGTCCTTGCCGGAACTGAATCCGGAGGAAGAGATTCCGGAAATGCTCCTGAATATACCGGCTTCCGTATGGGATGCGGCCTCCGAACCCCAGGAAGAGGCGGAAAAGGAAGAAACGGAAGAAACGGAAGAAACGGCGGAGCCCGCTGAAGAAACAAAGGATGAATCGGAGGAGGCAAAAGAACCGCCTTTCCGTCCGGATGTGGATGAGGCCGTTCAGTGGACGCTGGATGATTTCCTGAAGGATCAGGATGAAACGCCGGCCCAGGAAAATGCTGGGGAAGAAGCCACTTCCGAAGGGGAGGAATCATCGGAGGAAGCCTTCTGGAAGCCTTTCCTGGGGAATTTCGAGCCCTTGGATGAAGAAAAAAAGCAGGTAGCCCCCCAGGCGGAACAGCCCGTCGAAGCCCCCGCAGAGGCGGAAGAGGAGGGGCCGGAGGCCACCAAGAAGGTCCCCATTGCGGATATCCGGGCGGCGCTGGATCAGGCAGCCCGGGAAGAGGCCGAGGCAGCAGCTCTGGCAGCGGCGGTAACGCCGGAACCTATCAAGGAAGCGGAGCCTCCCGCAGAGCTGAGCGGGGAGACGAAAACCGTCCAGAAGCTAAGCACAGCCACCGGTGCCTTATCCGCCGTGGGCATGAGCGAAGAGGCTTTTGTGGAATATGCCAAGAATTATCTGAGCTCCATCGACTGCGTACTGGATGACGTGGGCGAGCTGGCCCTCCAGAACGCCGCGGAAAACCGGGTGGAAGCCGGAATCCTTCTCACCAAGGAAGAAGCGGAAAACATGATTGAGGATGCCGCGGATCTGGCCGAAAAGAAGGGCGGGATTTTTGCCAAGCGTTACGATAAAGAAGGCTGCCTGATTCTGAAGAGCAAGTATATCAAATAAGCATTACAAATTAGCAACACAGGCAAAGGCACACAACATGACCATCACAACCCCCCTGCAAAGGCTGCCGGATTTGGGCGGCTCCCATGTCTTCATGAAACGGGAAGATCTTCTTCCCATGTCTTTTGGCGGCAATAAAGTACGTATCGCCGAAGAGTATTTTGCGGACATGGAAAAGCAGGGCTGTGACTGTATGGTGGGCTACGGCAATGCCCGTTCCAATCTTTGCCGGATTCTGGCGGCCATGGCAGCCGAAAAGCAGGTGCCATGCTGCATCATTTCGCCGGACGACGAGGATGGCAGCCGCAGGGAGACCTTTAACAGCCGTCTGGTGAAGCTTTGCGGAGCCGAAATCGTTTCCTGCCCGAAAACGAAGGTCCGTGAGACGGTGGAGGCGGTGCTCCATGACTGCCGCAGACGGGGCCGGAAACCTTATTATATTTACGGAAATTCGGAAGGAAAAGGCAATGAGGCGGTGCCGGCGGCTGCTTATGTAAAGGTGGCGGCGGAGATTGCAGCCCAGGAAGAGGCTCTGGGGATTTCCTTTCACAGAATCTATCATGCTTCCGCCACGGGCATGACTCAGGCCGGCCTGATTTTAGGCGCCCAGGAGCTGGGACGAAGCTGGGAAATCCTGGGTATCAGCATTGCCCGCTCTGCTGCGCAATGCAAAGAGGTGATCCGCCAGCGAATGGAGGCTTATCAGAGAGAATATGGGGCCCAAATCCAGGCCTTGCCCGATCCCCTGGTAACGGACGCCTATATCCTGCAGGGTTACGGCACATGGAATGAGGTCATCGCATCCACCATCCGTGATATGTATGTTCATCATGGCATCCCCCTGGATCCCACCTATACCGGAAAAGCCTACTGGGGCATGGGGGAGGAGTTGAAAAAATCCCCCCTTCCCGGAGGCAACGTGCTGTTTTTGCATACAGGAGGCGGCCCCCTCTTTTTCGACTTCATATGTACGGAAGAAAACCAAAGGAAAAATTAAAGGAAAAACTGAAAGAAGCCTTGGCGGCCATCGGGCCGATATTGATTATCGTGCTTTTGCTCGGTTTTTCCATTGCGCCGATTCCCGGGGGTGTTTTGCTGGCCTTTCTGCTGGGCAGTTTTCTTTT
>CACZSB010000176.1 GCA_902783765.1 uncultured Lachnospiraceae bacterium | reverse complement strand
GGATGGATATGATTCTTGATGGCATAGTTTTCCGTGGGCAGGCCGAAGGCGTCCCAGCCCATGGGGAAAAGCACGTTATAGCCCTCCATACGACGCTTCCGGGCCACTATGTCCAGGGCTGTATAAGGCCGGGGATGCCCCACATGAAGCCCCTGGCCCGAAGGATAGGGAAATTCTATAAGGGCATAGTATTTTTTCCGGCTGAAATCCTGGGCGGTGGCAAAGGCCTTCTTCTCCTCCCAGAGGGTCTGCCATTTCTTTTCAATGGGTAAAGGCTGATAGATTCTTTCCATAAAAAACAAAACCTTTCAATACAAGGATACAGTTTATTTTCGTACTTTCCCGGGCTTTTGTCAAGTTTGGAAATAGAAAAAGCCCCGCCTTTTGAGACGGGGCTTCCTGTGGATAAACAGGCCTTTTATGCAATGCCCAGAGTCTTCTTGCAGTCCGCAATAATCAGCTGGCCGATATCATAGGCCGCATCCACCGTCTGGGCGCCCGCATGGGGAGAAATAACGAATTTATCGCAATTAAAGAGGGGCGAAACAAACTCCTCCTTGTTTTCGGCCAGCTCGTTTTCCATTACATCGGCCCCATAGCCTCCCAGCTTCCCGCTGACCAGGGCTTCATACACATCCTGCTCGTTGCAGATCCCGCCCCGGCTCATATTCAGCACCATGGCCCCGTCCTTCATTTGTGCGATCTGTTCCTTGCAGACCAGGTTCCGGGTCTCCTCTGTCAGGGGCACATGGATGGTAACATAATCCGCATTATGCAGCACCTCATAAATCCCCATGGAAGTGGCTTCCTGTTCTTCAAATACATGGGCCGGCAGATAGGGGTCATAGGCCAGCACCTTCATACCGAAGGCCCGGGCTAAAAAGCCCACCCGCTGACCGATGCGGCCAAAGCCTAAAATACCTATGGTTTTGCCCCGCAGCTCCCGGCCCATGAATTTGTACTTATCCCACTGGTGAAGCACCTTCACATCATGATTGGCGGTAATGGTGTCCCGGGAAAGCTCCAGCATTTTGCAAATGGTAAGCTCCGCCACCGCATTGCTGTTCATGCCGGGGGCATTGTGCACCGCCACCCCCTTTTCCTTGGCAGCCTCCATATCGATGTGGTCCAGGCCCACGGAGCAGACGCCGATGAACTTCAGATTCTTGGCAGCCTCCAGCACCTCCCGGTCGATATGGGGATCCACCCGCATGATCAAGGCATCATACTCGGCGATCACCGAAATCAGCTTTTCCTTATCCGGCAGCAGCAGGGTATCCACGCTCATGTACTGGCCCAATTCCTCAGCAATATGCTTATCCACATTGTCAATTATCAAACACTTCATGATTACTCTCCTAAGGCTTATTCTTCGTCCTGATCAGCAGCACGCTCGGCCACTTCCTTGTCTTGCACTTCCTGAGGGGCCTGCTCATAGCGGGCAAACTCATAGGTATAATTGCCGATGCCTCCGGTCATGGAACGCAAATCCGTATTGTAGCCGTAAATCTCGGACATGGGGCATTCCGCCTCAATAATCTGATTGCCCTTATGGTCGGGATTCATACCCAGCACCCGACCCCGGCGCTTGTTCATATCTCCCATCACATCCCCGGTGAAGCGGTCCGGAACCGTGACCTTCACGGAGGCAATGGGCTCCAGCAGCACCGGCCGGGAGGCCTTATCCGCAAAGCAGTTCTTCACCGCCAGATGGGTGGCCAGTTTGAAGGCCATTTCCGAGGAGTCCACTGCGTGATAGGAACCAAATACCAGGGTGGCCTTCAGACCCACAATGGGATAACCCGCCAGAGGGCCCTTCACCACCATTTCCTGGAGTCCCTTTTCCACCGCCGGGAAGTAGTTCTTAGGCACCACGCCACCCACGATCTTTTCTTCGAAAACATAGGACTTTTCCAGATCGCCGCTGGGCTCGAATTCGATGACCACATCGCCATACTGGCCGTGACCGCCGGACTGCTTCTTATGCTTGCCCTGCACCTTTACGCTGCCCCGGATGGTTTCCCGGTAGGCCACTTTCGGTTTATAAAGCTCTGCTTTGACCTTATAACGGGCTTCCAGCTTGCTTAAGGCCACTTCCAGCTGCTGATCCCCGATACCGAAAATCAAAAGCTGACGGTTTTCCTTGTCATTAATGGTCTTTAAGGTCAGATCCTCTTCCATGAGCTTGGCCAGGGAAGTGGCGATTTTATCCTCATCTCCCTTATTTACCGCCCGGTAGGCCTGGCTGGT
>CACZSB010000175.1 GCA_902783765.1 uncultured Lachnospiraceae bacterium | reverse complement strand
CTCCTGGTAACGCTGTTCGGCTATGTCCGGGGAATAGGCGGGAAGCATTTTCCAGGTGTCCCCGTCCAGGCGTTCATAGAACCCCCTCTTTAACTCCCTGGTGATGGTGTTCCGATGCACCCGAAGGATCCTGGCTATTTCACAGACGCCGAGGCGCTCTTTCAAAAGCTTCTCGATCCGGAGTCTGTCAGTGTAGCTCAGATGCTTATAAGGCAGCATACTCATACCTCCTTACACCGAGGGGTTGGGGAGCGGAATCCCCATAGCCTCCGGCAGGACAAGATTGCATTTGGTTTACAAATGCGTATCTTGTCCTGCAAGTTTCAGGCGGTTTTCTCCCCCCTGGTAATCTCTCAGTTTGTAAAAGGAGAGGCTGAAACAAAGAAGAAAAGATGCGAGCCGAGTGTATCGAATGTGGCGGTACTTGTCAAGAAGGCAAGAAAAAGATGGTTTCTTTATATCGGATATGGTATAATAAATTTGCAGAATAAATTATGGCTGTGAGGTGAAATGGTGACTTTACCAAATACCAAAGAGACCCGGATGGTCAAAAGTGTGGCAGCTTCCATGGCCATTGAAAACATGTTCGTGGAGGAGGAATTTATCCTGGAAATGGTCAAGATTGCCCGGGGAGAAAAAACCGCAGAGGAAATAATCCAGGAGATTATCAGGACTTACAAATCTTAAGATTGACAAGCGTTTCAACCGATGCTATATTGGAGTTGCAAAAGAAGCGTCATACCATCGGCATGACATCAAAGACCCCCTGAAGAGGTGCATCTCTTCAGGGGGTCTCCCCTTTTACGACGGGTCGTCGTTGGGTTAGTTGCTGCGGTCATCTCCATCTAACCACTTGCAAATGTAGTATGCAACTACACTTGCCAAAAGGGAGATTGCAAAAGAAGCAACTACCGGCATAACCATCACCCCCTTCCTGTCGCCAGTATAGGGTGCAGCAACGGAATCAATATATCACATTCATCCGGAAACAAGAAGGATAAATTTCCAGGGCAGTTTGTTACACGGAAATACCGTATGAAAGAGCCTCGCTCCTTGCCGGCTCCTTTAGCGCCACAAAGAGATCCTTTTCCAGCCGGTATTTTAAGTTTTGATTCCAGTCGGCCTTTTCCTTCCCAGGGATCCGGTCCTGTTCCAGCACCTCTCCGGTCTCCGGCAGCCAGATCTTGTCCCGATCCTCCGGGTGCAGGCCGATCCACTTTTCGGTAAAGGCCCGGCCGGCCTGGTCATTGTCCACGCAAAAAAGGATGTTCTCTCCGAAGCGCTCCCGGATCCGCTCTGCACTGTTAAGATGCAGGCCCCCCATGGCCACATAGTTGGCAGGCTGTCCGGTCAGGGCGCAAAAGCTGATGGCATCGATGGGGGCCTCGCAGATCACGGTGACGGACGGCGCTGCGCCCTGTGGGGCATAGGTAAATACCCAGGGAAAGGATCCGTCGGAACCCGTAACATTTCCCTTTTGATAGGGTGCGTTTTGCTCCGTAACATAAGCGGGGGACAGGGTGGAGCGCCAGAACTGTCCCTTTATTTCTCCTTCTTTGTTTCTGCAATTAAAGACCACACAGGGCGGCCGGCGGCCATAGGGATTTAAGGCCGATTCTCCGATCAGCCCCTGGCTTAAAAGCACATCGATCAGATGCGAGGGAATCCCCCTGGTCCTGCATAGGTAGGCCCTTAGGTGAACCGTGCCCTCCCGCCCGGTAGAAAAGGAAAGAGCCTTAAAAGCCGGACGCTGCTCCGGCGCCCTGAAGACAGAGCCGGAGGAAGCAGCTCTCAGGGCTGACCATTCCTTCTCCGCATCCGGAAGGATGGTCTGGGTGGAGGGATCATGCCCGGCCAGCTGATAAACGGCCTGGCGGAAGGAGAGTCCATAATGCTGCTGCAGCACGCTGATGGCATCCCCGCCGATCCGGCCCTTGTGATCGAGCACATGCCAGCCGCCTCCCGGATTGTAAAAGAGGGTAAGGGCGGAATAATCGCTTTCGCCCCGGCCGGGCCTGGTCTTAAAGACCTCTGCGCCGCTTTTGGAGCGATAGCGCTGGTGGTGCAGCTCCCGGCCTATGATCCGCTCCACGATCTTCGGGAAGTCCGGGCTGTGCCTGGCAGCCCGAACCAAATCCTCAAAATAGATGCCTGGTCTATCCATGAAAATCCCTCCGTCAGTGCCGGCTCTGGCTAAGGCCGATGGCCTGGCCTGCAGCCTGGGCTGCGCCTCCGGCGGCCTGCATCACGGCCTTAGCTCCGGCTGAGACAGGATCCACCGCCGGAATGGCAGCACTGATTCCTGCAGCCTTTCCCATGGCGGTGCCGCCGTAGGCCTTAAGCACTGCCTGGGTTCCGTCCTTGGTTATGGTCTGGCTGTACTGGCCGGAGCGAAGCAGGGCGCTGTCCTCCCTGATCCGCACAGCCAAAGAGCCGTCAGGCAGCATCCGCCCGTCGCTTTTGGCTATTACCACATGCTCAAAGCCGCTGCCGGCTGTCTGAACCTCATAGGCCTCGGCAGTCTCGGAAAAGCTTCCGGCCCGGATCATCAGCTCGCCGCTTTCCGGCAGCTGGCTGTCAAGGCCGCTTTGCGCCTCCCAGAAGGCAGCCACCTTCTCCGGATCTCTGATCTGCAGAAAGGCCTCCGCCTGATCCTGGGGCACCGCCACGGTGTCAATGGCGCTCTTGGGCATCACAAAATCGCCCCGGCCCATGCCGTCCAATACTATGACCTCTGTGCCGCTTGGCAAAACCGCCTCTCCCTTTGCGGTGAAAACAAAATCATTCAGATGCCGGTCGCAAATAAGCCAGCTCTCCCCGGCCCGGCTGGGATCGATGACCAGGGCCAGATTATCGCCCTTTGCTTCCACGATGGTCTTAAGCCTGGCTAAATCCTTTTTGTTCTTATCCTCCAGCCTGGCAAACAATTCCTGACCGGAGACGCGTTTGATAGCCCCAGGCTTTTCGCTGATAAAGTATGCCTTTTCCGGATGGAGAAACACGGCATAGGTCTTTTCATTT
>CACZSB010000174.1 GCA_902783765.1 uncultured Lachnospiraceae bacterium | reverse complement strand
GCGTCCGCATCCTATAAAGCCGGCCCTTAATTCAGAAGCTGCTTTAAGAAGTTTTCCACCCCGTCCAGGCGGCAGTCCGGCACCACCTGGGTGGCCAGGGCCTTAACCTCCGGCAGGGCATTTTCCGGGGCCAGAGAAAGGGCCCCGGCCCGGAGCAGGGTTATATCATTGGCATTATCGCCGGCACACAGCATATTTTCGGGAGCCAGACCCAGCTGCTTGGTCAGCCACAGGGCCGCGGCTCCTTTTTCCGCCCCGGCGGCATTGATCTCCACGTTCCAGGGACCGGAAGAGGTGAGGGCCAGCTCTGAAAAATAGGGCTCTTCGGGAAGGGTGGCCCGAATCTGATCAAAGACCTGCTGATGGGGGCTGGCAAAACCGAATTTGTCCACGGTCTCGCTTTCCGGCTCCTCCAAAAGCTCGGTGAAATCGCAGCATACCACGGTGCGGACCCAGTCCTCCAGGGATCGGCCTCCGTTTCGGGGGGGCCACTGGCCCAGGGCCGTATCCAGATAATGCTGACCGTTTCGGTACAGATAGGCATTGCCGGGGAAGCGGCGCAGATAATCCACCAGCTTCTTTCCCAGTTCCCGGTGAATCAGCCGCTTGTACAGGAGCTTATCCTCCTTCAGATCCCAGATCATGGCTCCGTTGGCGGTAATCAGGTAGCGCAGGGAGGGCACATTCAGAATCTCCCGGGGCACGTTGCCGGTGCCCCTTCCGGTGCAGGGCACAAAGTGAATACCGGCCTGGAGCAGTGCTTCGATCAGGGCGGCGGTGGGGCCCATGTCCTTGCCCTCAAAGGGCAGCAGGGTGCCGTCGATATCGCTGAAAATGATTTTGATATTTGAAAGATTCTCCATAGGATTTGACCTCAAAAACGTAAATATTCTTCGGAATGACTATAGCCCATGAAGGGAAAAATAACAAGAGCGCAGGAATATTGCCTGCGCTCCCGTGCTCAAACGGTCATTATCTGTTACAGCTTTACCACATTGATGGCCTGGGGGCCCTTTTCGCCGTCGATAACTTCAAATTCCACGGCGGCACCCTCCTCAATGGATTTGAAACCATCCATCTGTAAGCCGGAATAATGTACGAATACATCCCGTCCCTCTTCATCGGTCAGGAAGCCGTAGCCCTTCTGATTGTTAAACCACTTGACTGTACCTTTCATTTTAACCTCCAGTGTGTCAAACTTCTAAAAAAGACACAGAACCATCCTACCATCTTGGGAAAGCAGAGTCAAAGAAGTTTTTTGATGGGAAACTTTATCATCGAAGGTGTGCCCCCTTTTTGACGAAAGGAAAGAAAAGTGGTATGATATCCGAAGCTTATTGGCGGGAATGAGAGATGAAAAATGTTGCGGTCATAGCCGAATATAACCCCTTCCACAGGGGGCACCAGGCCCAGCTGGAACGGATCGAAGGGCTGCTGCCCGGTGCCGGACGGCTGGTGGTCATGGGCGGAGATTTTCTTCAGCGGGGAGAACCGGCCCTGGTGGATAAGTATCGCCGGGCTCAAATGGCCCTGGCAGGCGGGGCGGATCTGGTGCTGGAGCTGCCGCCCGCCTATGCCACAGCCAGTGCAGAGGGCTTTGCCCGGGGAGCTGTGGGGATGATCCAAGCGGCGGGCTGCGCCCAGGTGCTGGCTTTTGGAGCCGAAGACCCGGATTTGGAAAAGCTTTCGGATCTGGCCCAGGCCCTGGAAAGCGCCCAGCAGGATCCCTGTCTTCCGGAGCTTATGAAGGCGGGGTATTCCTATCCCGGCGCCCTGGCGGCGGCAGCGGACAGGATATTTCCCGGGGCGGCGGATCTGCTGGCCCGGCCGAATAATATGCTGGCGGTGGAATATATCAAGGCTATTCGGTGGCTGGATGCACCCTTAGAGCCGCTGGCACTGCCCCGGCATGGGGCGGATCATAATGAGGCGGTGCTGAGTACCGCCCAGGCCCCTTCAGGGCTGGCCCTTCGCCGGGCGCTTCAGGCAGGCGCCTCCCCCGGGGAGCTGGCGGATTACCTGCCCCCGGAAAGCATAAAACAGTTGGAATATGCCATTTTTCCGGAGGATCTTTCCCCCCTGATTGCCGCCCGGCTTCTGGAGGCGGAAAAGGCCGGCGAGGCGGCCTTTCAGGCAGGGGCGGATCACAGCCGGGATCTGGTGAACCGTCTCCGGGAGCAAAGCCCCTATTTGCAGGATTTTCCCGGACTGGCGGAGGCTGTTTCCACCCGCTCTCTGACCCGGGCCCGGGTCCGTCGATACTTGCTGCACCTGCTTTTGGGCATCAGCCGGGAAGATCAGCAGGCGCCGCCCCGTTCCCTGAAAATCCTGGGGCTGAAAACTGCCTCTTTTCTGCCGGGAGAATTGAAAAAGCAGGCCTCTCTGCCCCTGATCACCAAGGCGGCGGATGCGGATCCGGCGCTTCTTACTCCCTATGCCCTGGCCCATCATTTGTATGCCCAGCTGGTTTATTTTAAAAGCGGCCTGCGGCTCCCCGATGAATACCACCAAAGCCCCCGGCTGGTATAGTTGATAAAAGCGGGGCTTTGTGGTAAAATATCTTGCCTTAAGTCAATGCATCCGGCAAAGGGGAGGAATATGCGGAAGCTGACGGAATCAATGACAAAATGGCCCTGGATCCTGCTGATCTTCGCACTTTTGTGCGGGGGGGCCTTTGTTTTTCTGTTTTTTAACTATCGAATTTGGTGCTGGATCCCGGTGGCTGTGCTGGCCCTGGGACTTCTGGCAATGGTTCTCACCTGGCATTTTCTGATTCGGGGTAAGCTCCAGCAATCTATGGTGGCCCTGGGCCTGGAAATGGATGAAGAGCTGGCGGCCCGGATCTCCGGTCTTGATCTGCCCTATGCGGTGGTGAACCGGGCGGGCAAGCTCCTGTGGAAAAACGGCGCCTTTGAGGAAATGCTGGAAGAATACGGCAGCGAGGCCCAGAAGCGTACCCCGCTTCTCCAGGAAATCTTTCCCCAGATTAGTCTTTACCCGGAAACGGGCTATGGAAAAAAGGAGTCGGAGCCTCGCTATGTGAAGCTTGGGGAAAGGGTTTTCGAGCTGCGCCAGCGTCAGGCTCCGGGGAAGGGAGGCTTGACAGCCCTGCTTCTCAGCGACGAGACCGAGCATATCCGGACCCGGGAAACCCTGGAACGGGAACGGGGGGTGGCAGGTCTCCTGTATGTGGATAATTACGAGGAATTGCTGAAGCAGACGGATTCCGGCCGCCACAGCCTGCTGGGTGCGCTGATTGAACAGCAGATTCAGCAGTATTTCCGGGAGCGGGGCGGCATCGTTTGCAAAACGGAACGGGATCGTTTCTCCCTGTTCATGAATCATGAGGGACTGGCCCGCTGCAAGAACGACCGTTTTCATCTGCTGGAGCAGGTAAAGGAAATCAAAACCGACGGCAATATGAGCGTCACTGTCAGTATCGCCTTTGGTGAAGACGGAGAATCCTATCACAATAATCTGGCCCTGGCCCAGGCGGCCATGGATTTGGCCCTGGGACGAGGGGGCGATCAGGCAGTGGTCAAGGGCCCCGAAGCCCTGGAATATTTCGGCGGAAAAGCCCAGGGCGAGGCGACCAAGACCCGGGTTCGGGCCCGGGTGAAAGCCCAGGCCCTGAGGGAATTGATGGCGCTCCACAACCCGGTATTCATCATGGGCCATACCCGGGGGGACAACGACTCCTTCGGGGCGGCGGTGGGTATTTACCGGGCGGCGGTCTCCCTGTCCCGTCAGGCCCATATCGTGCTGGACAGTGTTTCCTATACGGTGCGGCCCTTCTGGGAGCGCTTCCAGGCCTCGGCGGAATATCCCCGGGACATGTTCCTTTCCGGAGAAGAGGCCCTGGCCCGGATCCAGGAAGGGGCCCTGGTGGTGGTGGTGGATACCAACCAGCGCTCCATGGTGGAATGCCCTGCTTTGCTGGAAAAAACGGATCAGGTGGTGGTTTTTGACCATCACCGTCAGGGAGACGGCGCTATTTCCGCCCTGCTGAGCTATGTGGAACCCTATGCCTCCTCCGCCAGCGAAATGATCACGGAGATCCTCCAGTATTTTGAGGACGGCATCACCCCCCGGCCCCTGGAGGCAGAGGCCATGTACAGCGGGATTGTGATTGATACCAACAGCTTTACGGACCGTACCAGCTCCCGGACCTTTGAGGCGGCGGCCTTTTTAAGGCGCAGCGGTGCGGATCTGGTGCAGGTGAAAAAAATGCTCCGGGAGGATTACCGGGAGTACCGGGCAAAGGCGGAATGCATGAGCTCCGTGCAGGTGGACGAAAACGGTTTTGCCTACGGGGTGTGTCCCGCAGAGGGGCTGGACAGTCCCACCATTGTGGGCTCCCAGGTGGCCAATGATCTGCTCAATGTATCCACGGTGAGGGCCAGCTTTGTGTTCACCCCCCTGGAGGATATGATTTATGTGAGTGCCCGGGCCATTGATGAGGTAAATGTTCAGCTGATCATGGAGCGACTGGGGGGCGGCGGCCATTTGGGGGCTGCCGGGACGCAGATGAAGGATGTAACGGTGAGTCAGGCCATGGACCGGGTCCGGACCGCCATTTTGGAAATGAAAAAGGAGGGTGCCCTGTAAAATGGAAGTGGTGCTTTTGGCAGATGTGAAATCTCTGGGAAAAAAGGATCAGATCGTAACGGTGAACGACGGCTATGCCCGGAACTTTCTTTTTCCCAAAAAGCTGGCGGTGGAGGCCACCAAGGCTAATTTAAATGTTTTAAAACAGCAGCTGGCTGCCGCCCAGCGTTTGGCGGAGGAGCAATTGGAACAGGCCCGGGCCCAGGCGGCCCAGCTGGAGCAGGTTCAGCTTAGAATCCCTGTTAAAATGGGGGCTGGCGGCAAGCTTTTCGGAGCGGTATCCTCTAAGGAAATTGCCGAAGCTTTAAAGGCCCAGAGCGGTTTTGAGGTGGATAAAAAGAAAATCCTTCTGGAGGAGGCCATTAAAACCGTGGGCAATCACGAGGTGGAGCTGAAGCTGCATCGGGAAGTCAATGCGAAAATCCGGGTACTGGTGGAAGAAGCATAAAAATGGACGAACGGGAAAACCAAATCAAAAGGATCCAGCCCCAGAATATTGAGGCGGAGCAGACGGTAATCGGCTCCATGATCCTGGATAATGAGATCATTCCCGGTCTGGAATCCATCCTGAGAGGGGATGATTTCTATAACCGCCAATACGGCGTTATTTTTGATACCATTTTGGAATTATACGGGGAAGGAATCCCGGTGGATCCCCTGACCCTGCAGAACCGTCTGGTGGCTAAAAATGTGCCGCCGGAGGTGAGCAATCTGGAATACATCGGAGATCTGGTGGCGGCGGTGCCCCTTTCCGCCAATGCAAAATATTACGCGGAAATCGTATCGGATAAGGCGTTATTGAGGCGGATGATTCACGTCAACGAAGAGGTGGCGGGGAGCTGTTACGGTGGCAAGGACCGGGTGGATGTGATTCTGGAGGAAGCGGAAAAGAAGTTTTTCGAAGTCCTCAGCCGGAAAAAGGCCTTGGATTTCACCCCCATCCAGGAAATCACCCTCAGCGCCATAGACAAGATTTATCAGGCCGCCCAGAGCAAGAATCCCATAACGGGCCTGCCCACGGGTTTTAAAGACCTGGATGAGATGCTGACGGGTCTGCACCCTTCGGAACTGATTCTCATTGCCGCCCGGCCCTCCATGGGCAAAACGGCCCTGGTGCTGAATATCCTCCAAAATGTGGTCTTCAAGCAGGGCCAATGCGCCGCCTTTTTCTCCCTGGAAATGAGCAAGGAAATGATTATGAACCGTCTCTTTGCCCAGGAGGCCCAGGTGGATGCCCAGCGGATTCGTTCCGGGGAACTGTCGGACCAGGATTGGGACAAGCTGCTGGAGAGTGCGGAGCTTATTAGCCGCTCCAAATTGATTATTGATGATACTCCCGGTATCTCCGTGGCGGAAATGCGCAGCAAATGCCGGAAGATCAAGCTGGAAAACGATTTAAAGCTGATTGTGGTGGACTATTTGCAGCTTATGAGCGCTTCCGGCCGCCGCAGTGAGAACCGGCAGCAGGAGATTACGGAAATTTCTCGGGGGCTGAAGGCCCTGGCCCGGGAAATGGATGTGCCCCTCATCGCCCTGTCCCAGCTATCCCGGGCGCCGGATACCCGTTCGGATCACCGCCCCATGCTTTCGGACCTGCGGGAATCCGGTTCCATTGAGCAGGATGCGGACGTGGTGATGTTTATTTACCGGGACGAGTATTACAACAAAGAGGAGAGTAAGTCCAAGGGAATCACGGAATTGATTGTGGCTAAGCAGCGAAACGGCCCCACGGATAAGGTGGAACTGGTGTGGCTGCCCCATTATACCCGTTTCGGAAACCTTTCCAAAAGCTGACGAAAAAAACGCCCCGGGGGTTCAGAGCCTCCGGGGTGCTTTTATGGAATGGTGCGGGGGAATATTTATTCCTGAGGATTTTTGGCGCTGAAATACTCCTGCAGCACCGCCACCAGCTG
>CACZSB010000173.1 GCA_902783765.1 uncultured Lachnospiraceae bacterium | reverse complement strand
TATTTCGGGGGCCGGGTCTGGAAGGCAGGGGTGCATGAGCCGGTGGATGAAGAGCTCATGGCCCTGGCCAAGGAGACCCCCGGCAAGGTGGAAAAGGCCATGGAGACCCTCCATGTGGCGGAGGCCCTGACCCATATTTGGGAGGTTTTCAAGCGCTGCAATAAATATATTGATGAGACCACCCCCTGGACCCTGGCCAAGGACCTGGCCAAACAGGACCGCCTGGCCACGGTGCTTTATCATCTGGCGGAGGGCCTGACCATCGGCGCCTCCCTGCTGGCTCCCTTCCTGCCGGATACGGCGGAAAGGATTGTGAAGCAGCTGGGCACGGAACTTAGACCCTTTGAAAGATTAGGAGAATTCGGACTGCTGCCGGAAACCAAGGTGACGGCACAGCCGGAGCAGCTTTTTGCCAGATTGGATCCGGAGAAGGTGCTGGCCGGTGTGGAAGGCGGTGACAAGTCGCCCTCACCCGTCACGGCTGCGCCGTGCCCCCCTCTCCCGCGTCCGGGAGAGGGCAAGGAGGCATCCGCTTCCGCGTCCGGGAAAGGGCAGGAGGAGGGGGACGAAAAGAAACCCCTCACCCACAAAGAATTGGTGGACTACGAGGATTTCGAAAAACTGGAATTCCGGGTGGGTACCGTGCTGCTTTGTGAAGAAGTGCCTAAATCCAAGAAGCTGCTGCGTTTTGAAATCGATTTCGGCGGCGAGGTGCGGCAGATCATCTCCGGCATCAAGGCCTGGTATAAGCCGGAGGAGATGGCGGGCAAGCAGGTCATGGCCATTGTGAACCTGAAACCGGCGAAGCTGGCGGGGTATGAATCCCAGGGCATGCTGCTGTCTGCGGAGGATGCAGCGGGCCATTTGGCCCTTATGAGCCCGGAGCGGCCCGTGGGACCCGGGGCAGAGATAAGATAGGGAGTAAGTCGCCCTCACCCGTCACGGCTGCGCCGTGCCCCCCTCTCCCGCGTCCGGGAGAGGGCAAGAAAACAAGGATGATAATAGCATGAGTTTAATCAGCAAAATATTCGGAAGCTACAGTGAAAAGGAATTAAAGCGGATCCAGCCCCTGGTCAAGGCCATCGAGGCCCTAAAGCCGGAAATGGAAAAGCTATCCCAGGAGGAGATGCGGGCCCGGACCTGGGCGCTGAAGGAGCGCCGGGCCAACGGGGAAAGCCTGGATAACCTGCTGGTGGAGGCCTTTGCCCTGGTGCGGGAAAGTGCCAAACGGACCATCGGTCTGGAGCATTACCCCGTGCAGCTCATGGGGGGCATTATTCTCCATCAGGGCCGCATTGCGGAAATGAAAACCGGGGAAGGGAAAACCCTGGTGGCCACCCTGCCCTCCTTCCTAAACGCCCTGGACGGAGAAGGGGTTCATGTGGTGACGGTGAACGATTACCTGGCCAAGCGCGACGCGGAATGGATGGGAGAAATCCACCGCTATCTGGGTCTTTCTGTGGGCTGTGTTTTAAACAGCATGACCCCGGAGGAGCGGCAGGTAGCCTATGGCTGCGACATCACCTATGTGACCAATAATGAGCTGGGCTTCGACTATTTGCGGGACAACATGGTGATTTACAAGGAACAGCTGGTGCTTCGCAAGCTCCATTATGCCATTGTGGACGAGGTGGACTCCATTTTGATCGACGAGGCCCGGACCCCCCTGATTATTTCCGGTCAGGGCACCAAATCCACTAAATTGTACGAAACCTGTGACTATCTGGCCACCCGCCTGAAACGGGGAGAGGCCAAGGAACTCTCCAAAATGGATATCATCATGAAGGAGGAGGAGCAGGAAAGCGGCGATTTTATCGTCAACGAAAAGGAAAAGCAGGTGCACCTTACCGCCCAGGGGGTGGAAAAGGTGGAAAAATTCTTCCAGATCGAAAACCTGGCGGATATGGAAAACCAGGAAATTCAGCACAATATCATTCTGGCCCTCCGGGCCCACAACCTGATGTTCCGGGACAAGGACTATATGGTAAAGGACAATGAGGTGCTGATTGTGGACGAATTCACCGGCCGTGTGCTGCCGGGCCGCCGCTACTCCGACGGTCTCCATCAGGCCATCGAAGCCAAGGAGCATGTGAAGGTGAAGCGGGAGTCCAAAACCCTGGCCACCATCACCTTCCAGAACTTCTTCAATAAATTCGAGAAGAAGGCGGGCATGACCGGTACCGCCATGACGGAGGAAAAGGAATTTCGGGATATTTACGGCATGGACGTGATCGAGATACCCACCAACGTGCCCGTGGCCCGGCAGGACCTGAACGACGCCGTATATAAAACCAAAAAGGAAAAGCTCAACGCCATTGCAGATGCGGTGTGCGAGGCCCACGCCAAGGGTCAGCCGGTGCTGGTGGGTACCGTGACCATTGAGGCCTCCGAGGAGATTGCCCAGATTTTGCGGAAGCGGGGGGTAAAGCTGAATGTGCTGAACGCCCGCTATCACGAAATGGAAGCGGAAATCATTGCCGAGGCCGGGGTCCACGGGGCGGTGACCATTGCCACCAATATGGCGGGCCGTGGTACGGATATTAAATTGGATGAAGAAGCCCGGGCGGCCGGGGGCCTGATGATTGTGGGCACCGAGCGCCATGAATCCCGGCGGATCGACAATCAGCTCCGGGGCCGGGCCGGCCGGCAGGGCGACCCGGGAGAATCCCGTTTTTATATTTCCCTGGAGGACGATTTGATGCGTCTGTTCGGGGGCGACCGAATGCTGAGCCTGTTCAATTCCTTAAACGTGCCGGATAACGAACCCATTGAACACAAAATGCTTTCCTCCGCCATCGAGCGGGCCCAAAAGCGCATTGAGGGCAATAACTTCGGTATCCGTAAAAACCTTCTGGAATTCGACCAGGTGAAGAACGAGCAGCGGGAGCTGATCTACGCCGAGCGCCGCCGGGTGCTGGACGGGGAAAATATGCGCGCCTCCATTATGAAGATGCTGACGGATATCTGCGAAAATGAAGTGGATACCTATGTGTCTGAGGAGGGCTCCCGGGCGGAATGGTCCCTGGATGAACTGAATCAGTCTCTGCTTCCCATTATACCCATCCGGCCCCTGCGTCAGGAGGATGTGGCGGATTGCCGCAGCCGCAGCGATTTGAAGCAGCTGGTGAAGGAAGAGGCCGTCTCCCTTTACGAACAGAAGGAAGCGGAAATCGGCGACGCAGAAAAAATGCGGGAAATCGAGCGGGTGGTGCTGCTTAGAAGCGTGGACCGTCGCTGGATGAACCATATCGACGACATGGAAATGCTCCGCCAGGGCATCGGGCTCCAGGCCTACGGGCAGAAAAACCCGGTGGTGGAATTCAAAATGCAGGGCTTTGAAATGTTTGAGGCCATGACCGCGGGCATTCAGGAGGATACCATCCGGGCCCTGATGCATATCCGTCAGGAGCAGCGGGTGGAACGGGAGCAGGTGGCCAAGGCCATGGCCACCAATAAGGACAATACCATTTCCCGGGCGCCGGTGAAGCGGGCGGACGAGAAGGTTTATCCCAATGATCCCTGCCCCTGCGGAAGCGGGAAGAAGTATAAGCAGTGCTGCGGAAGAAAATAAGTGGGGGCCCGTCGCCCTCACCCGTCACGGCGTTGCCGTGCCACCCTCTCCCGCGTCCGGGAGAGGGCAAGAAGGAAGAATTATGATTGAATTAGATAATTACAAAAGTGAATTGGCCGGCCTGAAGGTTCCTTTGGAGGAGGTGCGGGCCTCCCTGGATATAAAGGGCAAGCTGAACCGCATCACCGAATTGGATAAGATGATGGAGGAACCGGATTTCTGGAACGATCCCGGCCGGGCCGCCAAAATCTCCACGGAGCTGAAAAATCTGAAGGACACGGTATCTCAGCTGGAGGGCCTGAACCGCCAGTACGAGGATATCGAGGTCATGATTGAAATGGGTTATGAGGAAAACGACCCGGCGGTGGCTGCGGAAGTGGGAGAAATGCTGGGGGCCCTGAAGGATGAGCTGGAAACCCTCCGCATGGAGACCCTCCTTTCCGGGGAATATGACGATTCCAACGCGGTCTTAAGCCTGCGGGCTGGCGCCGGGGGCACGGAGTCCTGTGACTGGTGCTCCATGCTTTACCGCATGTATACCCGCTGGGCCTCCCGGAAGGGCTACAGCGTGGAGCTTTTGGATATGCAGGAGGGCGATGAAGCGGGCATCAAATCCGTGACCATACAGATCAACGGCCATTATGCCTACGGCTTCCTGAAATCCGAACACGGGGTCCATCGCCTGGTGCGGATTTCCCCCTTTAATTCCGCAGGAAAGCGGGAAACCTCCTTTGTGGCCTGTGATGTGATGCCGGACATTGAAGAGGATTTGGATATTGAGATTCCGGAAGAGGATATCCGCATGGATATTTTCCACTCCAGCGGCGCCGGGGGCCAGAAGGTCAATAAAACCGCCACTGCCATCCGCATTACCCACTTTCCCACGGGTATCGTGGTCCAGTGTCAGAACGAGCGCTCCCAGTACCAGAACAAGGACAAGGCCATGCAGCTGTTAAAGGCCAAACTGCTGATCTTAAAGCAGCAGGCCAATCTGGAAAAGGTGGCGGATATCCGGGGGGTGGTCCGGGATAATAATTTCGGTTCCCAGATCCGTTCCTATGTGCTTCAGCCCTACACCATGGTGAAGGATCTGCGCACGGATGTGGAAACGGGCAACACCTCAGCCGTGCTGGACGGGGATATCGACAAATTTATTTTCGGCTTTTTGAAGTCCAAGGCCCTGGAGCGCCAGGCCCAGCCCCAAAGCTGAGCCTTCTATTCAGGGGAGTCCGGAGGGGGCCCGAAACGGATCAGCTCCCGGACCAGTAAATGCTGCTCATACAGCTGGCTGCGGACCCGGCTCTCCGCCCGGAGATAATCCTCCGCCACCGCCCGGCAAAGGGGATCCAAAGTCAGGGGCCGCAGGGGATCGTCGCTGAGGCCCAGCAGGTAATCGGTGGTGGTATCATAAAAAGCCGCCAGACGCAAAAGGATATCCAGCGGCGGACTGCGGCGCCCCGTCTCATAGGCACTGTAGGCGCTGCGGCTCACATGGAGATAGACGGCCAGATCCTGCTGCGACAGCTCATGATTCTTGCGCAGTAGCGTCAGTCGTGCGGCTACCATGGACGGCTCCTTTCCCTGCTTTAAGGGAATTATAGCCCGAAAGGGGAGCCTGCGCACAAAATGACACAAAGGGAGTCGGCTGCCTGGGATCCAGGACAAAAAATGCAGAAAAAAAGACCCACAGTATCAAGGGAGGAGAGAAAATGCTCACGGACATCGCCATAGCCCAGGCCTGCGAAAAGCAGCACATCCGCCAGGTGGCGCAGACCGCCGGCATCGACGAAAGCTATCTGGAACAATACGGAAATTACAAGGCCAAGGTGGATTTTGGCCTGTTAAAGGACCGGGCCCAGACCCCGGACGGCAAGCTGATTTTAGTTACCGCCATTACCCCCACGCCGGCGGGAGAAGGGAAAACCACCACCACCATCGGTTTGGCGGACGGCTTAAAGAAAATCGGCAAAAAGGTGATGGTGGCCCTGCGGGAGCCCTCTCTGGGACCGGTGTTTGGCATTAAAGGCGGTGCCGCCGGGGGCGGTTATGCCCAGGTGGTGCCCATGGAGGACATCAACCTGCATTTTACCGGAGATTTTCACGCCATC